>NZ_JARPVX010000127.1:0-7191 GCF_033947565.1 Lichenihabitans sp. Uapishka_5 | reverse complement strand
AGATGTGTATAAGAGACAGGGCCCCTACCGCGCCATCACGGCGGTGCGGCCCGACGGGCAGCGCCTCGATTTCGTCGATGCGGCCGGGGTGGTGCCGGCCGCGGCCCTGGTGCGCATCCTCGCGGCGCCCGAAGCCGCCGGGGCTTCGGTGTTGTTGCTGCCACCGGGCGCGGCCAATGATGAGAGCGTGCCAGCCGAGCGACGCCCCGGCCACGACTGCCGTGCCCCGCCGGCGCTGCGCGGCTCGCTCTGAACCCCGGGCCCGGTTGACCGGCCGGGGCCGATCCCGCATCAAGGCCGCGCAACACGGGGGGCGGGCGGCATGGCGAAGGCGGTCATCGGCATCATCGGCGGCTCGGGCGTCTACGACCTTCCGGGCCTGGAAAACCTGCGCGAGGAGCGGGTCGACACCCCCTGGGGCGAACCTTCCGACGCCCTGCGGTTCGGCACGCTCGGGGGCCGCGAGGCCGTGTTCCTGCCCCGGCACGGGCGCGGCCACCGTTTGTCGCCGTCGGGCATCAACTACCGCGCCAATATCGCGGCCTTGAAACAGGCGGGCGTCACCGACCTCGTGTCGATCTCGGCCTGCGGGTCCTACCGGGCTGAGCTGTATCCCGGATTCTTCGTGCTGGTGGACCAGTTCGTCGACCGCACGGCGGGGCGCGAAAGCTCCTTCTTCGGCAATGGCTGCGTGGCCCATGTGTCGATGGCGCAGCCGATCGCGCCGCTGTTGCAGCACCGCCTGGCCGAAGCCGCGAAGGCGGAAGACATCGCCCACCGGATTGGCGGCACCTACCTCTGCATGGAGGGGCCGCAGTTCTCGTCCCGGGCGGAATCGCTGACCTACAAGGCCGCCGGCTACGATGTGGTGGGCATGACCGCGATGCCGGAAGCCAAGCTCGCCCGTGAGGCCGAGATCAGCTACGCCACGGTCGCCATGGTGACGGATTTCGACTGCTGGCATGCCGAGCACGACCATGTCGATGTGGCGGCGGTCATCAAGGTGGTGCACGCCAACGCTGGCCGTGCCGCCGCGCTGATCGCCCGGCTGATCCGCGACTTCCCCGAGAACCACGAGCCATGCCCGGCCGGCTCCGACAGGGCGCTCGACAATGCGCTCATCACGGCGCCCGCGGCGCGCGATCCGGCCTTCATGGCGCGGCTCGGCCTCATCGGGGCGCGGGTGCTCGGCCAGACCTGACCGGCCAAAACCCGATCTGCGTTGCCCATTTGTCGCCATGCCGGGCTTTGCGGCCCTACGGAGGCCGCGCCGCGCCTGCGGGGCTTGCTCCTTTGGCCGCACGCCCGCTAACTCGGCCGGATCGGCCGGTTTGATCGACGACGCCCCGGCGTCGCCCTGCGGCCTGTGAGCGAGGGCGTGCGGTATGGCGATCGACACGGATGGAGTTTTTGGCGCGACGGCGCCGCTCGGGCGTGAGGCGGGCCGCCTCAGCCGACGCTCGTTCCTGATCGGCTCGGCGGCCGGGGCGGGCGCGCTTGGCCTTGCGGGCTGCGCCAACACCGACGACCTGCTGCGCGCCGAGGCCAAGGCCACCTATGGGGCGCTGCCGGGCGAGAAATTCCCGATCCCGGCCGTCGACATCAGCAAGGTCGACCCAAAATACTTCCGCCACACCGTGCAATATGCCTCGAGCGAGGCGCCCGGCACGATCGTGATCGACCCCGCCAACCACTTCGTCTACCGCATCGAGGGCGGCGGCTCGGCGACCCGCTACGGCGCCAACGTCGGCCGCGACGGCTTCCGCTGGAGCGGCGACGCCTATGTGGGCCGCAAGTCCGAATGGGCCACCTGGACGCCCCCCAAGGAGATGATCCAGCGCCAGCCCGAAGCCGGCAAATACGCCCGCGGCATGCCGGGCGGCCTCGAAAACCCGCTCGGGGCCCGCACGCTGCACCTCTACAAGGACGGCAAGTACACGCTGTTCACCATCTACGCCACCAGCGACCCGGACACGATCGGCCAGGGCATCACCAGCGGCTGCGTCGGCCTGCTCAGCCAGGACATGATCGACCTTTACGGCCGCACGCCGGTGAAGACGAAGGTGGTGGTGCTGCCGGCATAGGGTGAAAGAGGCGTTGAAGCCGGACATGCGATCGATGCGGGGTTCAGCGCGGTCGCTGCGGGTTCAGCCTGTTTCGGACCGAAGCGACGCTGGGAATCGGCGTCTGAAGATGGGGTCTTGGAAGTGGTCCATGTGAATTTGTGCCCGTCTGCCGGCGCGGGGTTATGACGGGAGCGGACGTTCGACGCACGGGCATCATGGATCAAGGACAGGGCTTGACCCCTCACGATCGACCGTCTGCCAAGCCATCGATCAGCGTCGCTGCGATGGTATCGGAGAGTGCAGCAAGAGCTTCATGCCCAGGGGGAATCGGCACCCTTCCGTCGAGTACGAGTGTGGCGAAGCCATGAACGAGCGACCATGCGGTGAGTGCATGTGTTCCTAGCGGATCCCTACGCAACTGGCTCGAAGACACCCCCCGCGCGATCGTCTCCTGCAACACCTTGAAGGCGCGTTCGCCTGCTGCCTTCAATGCGCCGTCCTCGCAGCCGGCCAGTTCGGCACTGAACATCAGCTGGTAGCGAGCCGGATAGGCCACCGCGTAAGCAACGTAGGACTTGGCCGTCGCAAGAATCCCTGCTGCAACGTCCTTGGCATCGACCACTGCGAGGTCTCGCTGAAGTGAGGCGGTAAGATCGTCGAAGCCGCGTGTCGCGATCGCGGCCAGCAAGGCACGCCGATCCGCAAAGTGATTGTAGGGGGCGTTATGGCTCACCCCGGCAACCCGCGCGACCTCGCGCAGGGTGAACGGCTTCCCTGCTTGCTCCGCAACCAGTTGCTCTGCCGCTGCGATCAGGGCGCTGCGCAAATCACCATGATGGTAGCTCGTCTTCGGCGCGACACTGGTCATACCGCATTCCTGCTGGAACATATTGACGGCGTCAACATTAAGCTATGTAGACGTTGTCAACATCAAGGCCTGGAGCCCGGCTCATGTACCATGCCATTGTGAAGCGCATCGCCCGTAAGAACTTCCTTCGGGTGAACCAAAAGGACTTCGGCGCTATCCTCAGCGCCTGTGATCCTGGCATCCAGCACCAGTTCGGCGGCGCTCATGCGCTCGGCGGCAAGCGCCATGATCGCGAGGCCCTTGGCCGATGGTTCGGCCGCCTAGGTCGTCTATGCCCTCACCTCACGCTGACCGTGGACGACATCTGGGTGAAAGGGTTGCCGCACAATACTACGATTATCGTCCGCTGGTCGGCGACGGATACCTTGCCGGACGGTTCCCCCTATCGAAACCGCGGGGTGCACGTCATCAGGATGCGATGGGGCAAGGTCGTCGATATCGACGCGCACGAGGACTCGCAGGCTGTCGCAGAGAGCATGAGGAAGCAGGCAGCCCTCGGTATCGAGGAGGCGACGGCGGCACAGATCCTGAGCTAGTGCCAGGTTCGGTGCGATTTCCAATCTAAGAATAGGCCGATAGATGAGACGGCAGCCTTGCCTTTAGTCGAATGCCGTCCGCGAGCAAGGGCCCTGATGCCGAGCGTCGCTTGGCACGGATCGGGCCGGCTTCGGCGATTTCCGCTGGCGCTCGCGCACGCCAGCCGTTAGGCCCATCCCCGCTTTCGCACCGCAACAGGCCTGGAGCCGCGACACCCGTGACCGCCCTGAAGGACATCATCCGGACCATCCCGGACTACCCGAAGCCGGGCATCCTATTCCGCGACATCACCACGCTGATGGGCGACGCCCGGGCGTTCAGGCGCGCCATCGACGAGCTGGTGCAGCCCTGGGCCGGCACCAAGATTGACAAGGTGGCCGGCATCGAGGCGCGCGGCTTCATCCTGGGCGGCGCCGTGGCGCATCAGCTGTCGGCCGGCTTCGTGCCGATCCGCAAAAAGGGCAAGCTGCCCCACGCCACTGTGTCCATCGCCTACAGCCTCGAATACGGCCTCGACGAGATGGAGATGCACCAGGACGCCGTGCAGCCGGGCGAGCGGGTGATCCTGGTGGACGACCTGATCGCCACCGGCGGCACCGCCACGGCGGCCGCCCAGCTGCTGCGCCGCATCGGCGCCGACGTGGTGGCGGCCTGTTTCGTGATCGACCTGCCGGATCTCGGCGGCGCCGACAAGCTGCGCGCCATGGACGTGCCGGTGCGCACGCTGGTGGAATTCGCGGGGCACTGAGGCGGCGGGCCTAAGTGCTGTCCTAACCTGCCGTCATTGCGAGGCGACGCAGTCGCCGCGGCAATCCAGGTGGCGCCGCGGTTCTGGATTGCTTCGCTCCGCTCGCAATGACGGGTGGCGATGCCGATCAAAGGCGATCGCTCCGATGCGGCGTCGGCTCGCCTTGCCCCCCGGGGCCCGATGGGGCAGAACGATTCCAAGGAAGCCGGCCGTAAGCCCGGCGTGAGATCGTTCGATGTTGAACCTGCCGAAACCCGGCACGCCCCGCGTGGGGCTGCTGGCGACCTGCCTGGTCGACCTGATGCGGCCGAGCGTCGGCTTCGCGGCCGTGAAGCTGCTCGAGGATGCGGGCTGCATCGTCGACGTGCCGAGCCAGACCTGTTGCGGCCAGCCGGCCTATAATTCCGGCGACCGGGCTACGGCCCGCACCCTGGCCCGCCAGGTGATGCGCGCCTTTGCGCCCTATGATTACGTCGTGGTGCCGTCGGGCTCCTGCGGCGGCACGCTCATCAAGCATTATCCCGAGATGTTCGCCGACGACCCCGGGCTGGTGCGCGAAGCGCGGGCGCTGGCCGACAAGACGCATGAGCTCGTGAGCTTCCTCACCGGTATCATGGGCGTCACGCGGGTCGAGGCGAGCTTCGACGGCAGCGTCACCTATCACGATTCCTGCTCAGGGCTGCGTGAGCTCAACATCCGGGCGCAGCCGCGGCAGCTGCTCGCCAGCGTGCGCGGCCTCGACCTCGTCGAGATGGTGGATAGCGACGTGTGCTGCGGCTTCGGCGGCACCTTCGCGGTGAAATACGGCGAGGTGTCCAACGCCATCGTCGACCGCAAGGCCGACCGGGTGGTCGAGACCGGCGCCCACACGCTGGTAGCGGGCGACCTCGGTTGTTTGATGAACATGGCCGGCAAGCTGTCGCGGCGCGGCTCGCCCACCGCGGTGCGCCACGTGGCCGAGATCCTGGCCGGCATGGCGGACGGGCCCGCCATCGGCCAGCCCAGCGAGGCGGAGGCTTGAGCCCCGCCGGGCATACGTTGCTGTTGCTGGCCGGCGTGCAGGTCGCCTCCGTGCTGTCGCCCGGCCCCAATACGATGCTGGTCATCCAGAGCGCGGCGCGCGACCGCAAACTCGGCTATGTGGCGGCGGCCGGGTGCTGGCCCGCCAGCGTTATGTGGGTGACGCTGGGCCTCGCCGGTCTCGGCTCCGTGCTGGCGGCGGCACCTTGGCTCGCGGCCACGCTCCGGGTGGTGTGCGGCGCCTACCTCGTGGTGCTCGGCCTCAAGGCCCTGTTCCGCTCTTTCAAGCCGCGCCTGCCCGTGACGGAGGGCGCCGCTGGTTCGTGGCGCCAGACCTTTGCGGCCGGGTTCGTCACCAATGCCACCAACCCGAAGAGCATGGCCTATTACATGAGCGTGTTCTCGGCCACGGGGGCGCTGACGCTGCCCCTGTGGGGGCAGGGCGTCGCGATCCTGCTGCTGCCCAGCATGGCGACGCTTTATTACGTGACCCTGGCCACGATGGTGTCGAGCGGCCCCGCCCGCCGGCTGTTCGGCCGGGCCTCGCATTGGCTCGACCGCGTGGCGGGCGCAGCCATGCTCCTGTTCGGCGCGAAACTCCTGGTGGCGCGATGACGGTCCATCCCACATCCGATGCCTTCAAGCAGAACGCCCACGAGGCGCTGCACGACCCGCAGTTGCAGAAGGCCTTCAACCACGTCCGCACGGCCTTCATCGACAAGCGGGCCAGGGCGGCGGCCGCCTTGCCGGAATTCGAGGCGCTGCGGGATTCGGCGCGCGACATCAAGGCCCATACGCTGAAGCACCTCGACCTCTACCTCGAAGCCTATGAGGCCAAGGTGGTGGAGGCGGGCGGCCATGTGCATTACGCCCGCGACGCCGCCGAGGCGCGGCAGGCCATCGTGGACATCTGCCGGCAGCGCGGCGCCAAAACCGTCACCAAGGGCAAGTCCATGGTGTCGGAGGAGATCGGGCTCAACGACGCGCTGCACCAGGCCGGCATCGAGCCGGTGGAGACCGACCTCGGCGAATACATCATCCAGCTGCGCGGCGAGGTGCCGAGCCACATCATCGCGCCCGCCGTGCACCTGACCAAGGAGCAGGTGGAGGCCGACTTCCGCCGCCTGCACAAACACGATCACCTCCACCCCGAGCGCGACCTGTCGGACGCCCAGCTGCTGCTGACGGAAGCCCGCGGCATCTTGCGCGATCGTTTCCTCAGCGCCGACATCGGCATCACGGGCGCCAACTTCCTGGTGGCCGAGACGGGCTCGTCGGTGATCGTCACCAACGAAGGCAACGGCGACCTCACCCAGATCCTGCCCAAGGTCCACATCGTGCTGGCCGCGATCGACAAGATCGTGCCGACCCGCAACGACGTGGCGCAGCTGCTGCGCGTGCTGGCGCGCTCGGCTACCGGCCAGGAGATGTCGGTCTACACCACGGTGTCGACCGGGCCGCGCCGGGCGGAAGACCCGGACGGGCCGGAGGAATACCACGTCGTCATCCTGGACAACGGCCGCTCGGCGATGCTCGGCACCGAGTTCGAGGACATGCTGCGCTGCATCCGCTGTGGCGCCTGCATGAACCATTGCCCGGTCTATCAGGCGGTCGGCGGCCACAGCTACGGCTGGATCTATCCTGGCCCGATGGGGGCGGTGCTGACCCCGGCACTGATCGGCATCGACAAGTCGGCCCACCTGCCCAATGCCTCGACGTTCTGCGGCCGCTGCGAATCCGTCTGCCCGGTCCGCATCCCCTTGCCGAAGCTGATGCGGCATTGGCGCGAGCGGGAGTTCGAGCGCCACCTGTCGCCGGCGCCGGTGCGCCAGGGTCTCGCCGTATGGGGGTTCTTTGCGGCACGGCCGGCGCTCTACCGCGCCGCCACCGGTCTCGCCATGCGGGCCATGGCCTGGGCCGGCCGCTCGCGCCAATGCCGCATCAGCTTCGGC
>NZ_JARPVX010000126.1:0-7406 GCF_033947565.1 Lichenihabitans sp. Uapishka_5 | reverse complement strand
CCTCCGCCAGATGCATCAACAGGCCAAGCACCGGCAGCGCCAGGGCGACGCGCCAGAAGGCCGACGCGAAGGGCCCGACATCGGCGAGCCGCACCGCGATCGGCGACAAGCCCATCGCCACCGCGCCGACCACCAAGGCCGCGACGGCCGGCGCGCTACCGGCCGGACGCGCGGACGTCTGGACCATCGAGGAGGACATGGCGGGTGGCTCGGGATCGGGATGGCGCGACCGCCGGGCGGGCCGCGCCTCCGCTATGGCACTTCGGCCGCGCAAACACTACTGTGGAGCCCGTGACGCCCGTTATGCCCCACCCCGCCCCACCCGCCGGCACTGAGCCCGCGCCCGTCATCGCGATCGAGGGCGACCTGTCGGGCGGACTGCTGTTGTTGTGCGATCACGCGTCCAACCGTCTGCCGGCCCGCTACGGCGACCTGGGGCTCGACCGGGCGCAATTCGAGCGGCACATCGCCTACGACATCGGCGCCGAAACCGTGACCCGCACCATGGCGGCGATCCTGAAGGCGCCGGCGCTGATGACGACCTTCTCGCGACTGCTGATCGACCCGAACCGCGGCTGCCGCGACCCGACGCTGGTGATGCGCATTTCGGACGGCGCGATCGTGCCCGGCAATGCCGCCATCGGGACCGCCGAGGTCGAGGAGCGCACGGCCCGGTTCTGGCAGCCCTACCGCGACCGCATCGACGCGACGCTCGACGCCATGCTGGCCACCGGTCGGCCGCCGGCCGTGGTGTCGATCCATTCCTTCACGCCGTCCATGAAGGGCGTTCGCCGGCCGTGGCACGTGGGCCTGCTGTGGGACGACGATCCCCGGCTGGCGCTGCCGCTCGCCAAAGGCCTCGCGGACCAGCCCTCCCTGCAACCGGCGGCCGAGCGCATCGGCGACAACGAGCCCTATGACGGGGCTTTGCCGGGCGACACCATCGATATCCACGCGACCCGGCGCGGGCTCGCCAACGTGTTGATCGAGGTGCGTCAGGATCTGATCGGCGACGATGCCAGTGCCTCGAACTGGGGGGTGCGGCTCGCCCAGGTGCTTGCGCCGGTCCTCCGGCGTCCCGACATCGGCAGCATCCGATACCATCCCAGCCGCGCCGGCCGCCCGGGGCGCCGGCTGGCCGACCTGGACGCCGCCCCATGACTGCTCTCGACCCTGCCCGGCAGACCGAACTCGAAGCCGCCGCCTTTCGCCGCCTGCTGTCCCACCTGCGTGAGCGCAGCGACGTGCAGAATATTGATCTGATGAATCTGGCGGGGTTCTGCCGCAACTGCCTGTCGAACTGGCTCGAGGCGGCGGCCGGGGACCGCGACGTGCCGATGACGCGCGCCGAGGCCCGCGAGCACGTTTACGGCATGCCCTACGAGGACTGGAAGGCCGCGCACCAGCGCGAGGCCACCGCCACGCAACAGGCCGAGTTCGAGCAGGGCGTGCCGCCCCGGCACGACTGAGACTGTTCAGGCGGGAGCCACGATCATGGCCGCTCAGGCGGCCAGGCGACCGAGGCTGGCCAACAAGGCCGGCACGGCGGCGGCCGGTACGGCGGGGCTGAACAGATAGCCCTGGCCGAAGCCGCAGCCGCGCGCCGTCAACATCGCGGCCGCGACGTCGGTTTCAATGCCCTCGGCCACCACCGTCATGCCCAGGCTATGGGCCAGGCCCAGCACGGCATCCACGATGGCGACGCTGTCGCGGCTCTTGGCCAGGGTACCGATGAACGACCGGTCGATCTTGATCTTGTCGAACTTCGCCTCGCGCAGATGCGACAAGCTCGAATAGCCGGTGCCGAAATCGTCCAGCACCACCATCACCCCAAGGGCCCGCAGCGCCTGCAGCGATGTTTTGGCGGCACTGAGATCGGTCATCAGGGCGGTTTCGGTGATCTCGATCTCGAGCCTTTGGGGCGGAAACCCCGCCGACATCAGGATGTTGGCCACGATGGCCGGGAACGCCAGATCCTGCAGCTGGCGCGGCGACACGTTGACGGCCAGCGTCATGGCCGGATCCCAGGCTTGCGCATCCGCGAGGGCGCGGCGCAGGATCGCTTCCGTCATGCGGGGCAGCAGGCCCAATTGCTCGAGCAGCGGGATGAAGGTGACGGGCGGCACGAAGCCACGCCTCCGGTGGTGCCAACGCGCCAGCACCTCGAAACCCGCAACGCCGCCGGAGGCGAGGTCGACAATGGGCTGGTAGAAGGGCTCGATCTCGCCGGCCGCGAGCGCAGCCCTGAGATCGGCTTCGAGGTCCGCCTTGGCCCGCAGGTCGGCGTCCATGCTGGCTTCGAAAAACCGGAAGGTGCCGCGCCCGTCGTGCTTGGCGCGATACATGGCGAGGTCGGCCATGCGCAGGATCTCGGCCGCCGTGGTGTCCTGTTCGAGCGTCATCGCGATGCCGAGGCTCGCCCCCACCACGACTTCGGTGTCGCCGACCACGATGACTTCGCCCAGCCGTTCCACGATGCGGGCCGCGAGCCCGATCGCCTGATCGAGCGCCGCCAAACGGTCGGGCGCTGGCGGCAGGATGACCGCGAATTCATCGCCACCGAGACGCGCCACCAGCATGCCGATGCCGGTCAGGCCGCGCAGCCGGGCCGCCACCTCGCACAGCACGGAATCGCCCACCGCATGGCCATGCAGGTCGTTGACGGGCTTGAAATGGTCGAGGTCGATCAGCATCACGGCCGTCATCAGCCCGTTCCGGGACGCCTTCAGGGCGGATTGCAGCCGGGTAGAGAAGAGGCGGCGGTTGGCCAGCCCCGTGAGGGCATCGTGCCGGGCCAGGGCCTCGGCGCGTTCCTGCGCCTGCCCGAGCGCGACGGCGTTACGCCGGAACACCTCGAAGGCGGTCGCCATGGCGCCGATCTCGTCGCGCCGATGCAGTTCCGGCACCCGCACGCTGCGGTCCCCCTCGGCCAGTTGGGCGAGCGACGACGTGATGGCGCCGAGCGGACGCGCGATCTGGACTTCGGCGTGGACCATCAGGCCCGCCCCCAGAAGGCCCGCCATCACCGACAAGGCCGCCACCAGTAGGGTGGCGTGGGTGGCGGAGCCGTTGGCGGCCGTGGCCTCGGCGCTCGCGGCCGCACGGGCATCGTCGATCAGGTTGTTGGCCGCGATCTGCACGGCCTCGTAGCGCCGTTGCAGCGTGCTGCCGTAGCCCATCGGCTTCGTCATCTGGTCGCCGGCCGCTTCGTCGATCCAGGCCCGGTGGTTGTCGAGGAGGTCGCGCCACGTCGCCTCGAAGCGGCGGAAATCCTCCACCATGTCCACCTCTTCGGCGACCGGTCGGAAGCGACCGATGAGCTCGCCCACCACGGTCGCCTGCCGTTCGGCCAGGAACTCGGCCTGGATGACGCCGGGCTGGTCCATGGCCAGAAAGCGGTAGCCTTCGGCGACGCGGAACTCCGAGATGGTGTTCTTCAGGTCGCCGAGCAGTTGCGTGCCGGCCAGCCATTTGCGGTCCACCGTCTCGATCTGCCGGTCGATGCGGATCAGGCTGACGACCGCCGTGGCCGACACCACGGTGAAGATCGCCAGCAAGGCAGCGATCGAGGCCGTGAGCCGAATCCGGATGGATCGAAAATGCATCGAGCGCTCAAAAGCAACAACAACGGGCGGAGCTTAGGCGCGATTACATAACATTTTGTGTGGGGCGGCGCTCAGCCCACCAGGGCGAGGCCCAGGCCGGCCGCCACATGGCCGAGCTTGGCCATTGTGGAGGTGGACACCCTGCTGTCCCAGGCCCGCGGACCCCGCCGCACCACGGCGGTGCCGATGGCACGGTAGACACCGCTCGCCGTGCCGATCGCCCAGGCGGCGCGGAACGGCAGGGCCGCGACCCCGAGGCGCGCCGAGGCGTACAGCGGCTCGGCCGCCGCGACAAGGCGCGCCGCCACCGTGGCGAGCGCCTGCCGATGCGCCGGCTCCGCCAGGGCGTTCAGTGGGATGCCGGCGGCCGCGAGCCAGTCTTCGGGCGCGTAAACGCGTCCGACGGCGGCATCCGGCACGAGGTCGCGGGCGATGTTGGTCAGCTGGAACGCCAGGCCGAGATCGGTGGCGCGCCGGAGCACGGCCGGGTCGCGCACCCCCATGATGTGGGCCATCATCAGCCCGACCACGCCGGCCACGCCGTAACAATAGCCCAGGAGATCGTCGAGCGTGCGGTAGCGGCGGCCGGCCACGTCCATGGCGAAGCCGTCGAGGTGGTCGAGCGCGTAGCGGGCCGGGATGGCGTGGCGGCGCATCACGGCCCCGACGGCGCGGAACACCGGATCGGTGGCGGTGCCGTCGAGTGCCGCCAGCGTTTCGGCCCGCAAGGCTGCGAGCCGCGCCTCGGGGGTGGAGGCCTGAGACCCAGGAAGCCCCGCCGCGACGCCGGGCGATGGCGCCGCGAATCCAAGCTCCTGTCCGTCGATGACGTCGTCGCAGTGCCGGCACCAGGCGTACAGCAGCACGGCGTCGGCCCGCATCGCAGGGGCGAAGAGCTTCGCCGCCACAGCGAAGCTCTTCGAGCCCTTGGCGATGGTGGCCTTGGCGGCCGCCACATCGGCGACGTCAGGCGCATCGGCGGCCTTGGCCGCCTCGGGGGCGATGGCGGTTCCGGCCGAGGCGGCGTCCGTCACGCCCGCCCCGCAGCGTCGGCCAGCATCAGGCTGGCGGTCGCCTTGGCGGAGCCGATGACGCCCGGAACCCCGGCTCCCGGATGAGTGCCGGCCCCCACGATGTAGAGGTTGGGGATCACGTCGTCGCGGTTGTGCGGCCGGAACCAGGCGCTTTGGGTGAGGATCGGCTCGATCGAGAAGGCGGAGCCCGCATGGGCATTGAGCTCGTCGCGGAAGTCGAGCGGAGTGAAGATGCGGCTCGTCACCAGATCCTCCCGCAGCCCCGGCAAACAGCGTTCCTCGAGGTAGGCGAAGATGCGGTCGCGGTATTTCGAGCCCTCGACGGCCCAATCGACGTCGGGGGCCGTGCCGAGATGCGGCACCGGGGCCAGCACGTAAAAGGCCCCGGCGCCGGGCGGCGCCAGGCTCGGGTCGGTGACGCAAGGGTTGTGCAGGTAGAGCGAGAAATCGTCCGCCAGCGTTTCCTTGTTGAAGATGGCGTCGATCAGCCCGCGGTAGCGCGGCCCGAACAACACCGTGTGATGGGCCACCTCGGGCCGGTGCCGCTTCAGGCCAAAATAGATGACGAAGAGCGACATCGAATGCCGCTTGCGCTTCAGTTGCGCCGCCTTGGCGGGCCCGCGCGACGTGCCGCGCAACAGGCGGTCGTAGGTGTGCACCACGTCGGCGTTGGAGGCCACGCGGTCGAACGGCAGCGTCGTGCCGTCCTCGAAGCCGATGCCGGTGGCCCGCCCGCCTTCCGTCAGGATGCAGTCGACCGGCGCGTTGAGCCGCAGGGTGCCGCCGAGGTCCTCGAACAGCCGCACCATGCCATCGACGAGCGCGCCCGTGCCGCCCTTTGGAAACCAGACGCCCCAGCGCCGCTCGAGCGCATGGATCAGCGCATAGATGGACGAGGTGGCGAAGGGGTTGCCGCCCACCAGCAGCGAATGAAACGAAAAGGCCTGCCGCAGTTCCTCATCCTTGATGAAGCGGGACACGATGCCGTAGACGCTGCGCCACGCCTCGAGCCGCATCAGCTGCGGCGCCGCCCGCACCATGTCGCGGAAATGCAGGAACGGCACGGCCCCGAGCTTCAGGTAGCCTTCCTGGAACACGGCCTCGGAATAGCGCAGGAAGTCGCGGTAGCCGGCGACATCGGCCGGGCTCTTGGCCTGGATCTGCCGGTCGAGTTCGGCCTGGTCGTTGTTGTAGTCGAACCGGAAGCCGTTCTCCCACGAAAGGGCATAGAAGGGGCTGACGGGCAGCATCGTCACATAATCGGACAACGTCCGGCCGCTCAAGGCGAACAGCTCCTCAATGGCGCTCGGGTCGGTGATGACGGTCGGGCCGCCGTCGAAGGTGAAGCCCTTGTCCTCGTAGACGTAGGCGCGGCCGCCCGGCTTGTCGCGCTTCTCGAACAGCGTCGTGGCGATGCCGGCGCTTTGCAGCCGGATCGCCAGCGCCAGGCCCCCGAAGCCGGCCCCGATCACGGCGGCGGTGGTGGGGGCGCTCACGTCGTATGGTCCATCAAGGCTCGCAGGGCGGGAAGAACAGGAACGGGCGGCTTGCCGCTGAGCAGCCGGATCTTGTCGGTTGCCGCGAGGTCGCCCGCGTAAAAGCGCGTGATGAGCGCTTCAGGGAAGCGGTAGAAACGTCGCATCATGGTCCAGCGCTCGTCCGGACGACCCGCCTGGAACAGCATGCGGTTGAGCGCCCGGAAGAACCGCTGCGCCCGCCAGCGCCGCCGGGCATGGCGCTCGATCGCGGCCGCGAGCGCCGGCGCATCGAGGCCCGGCAGCGCCGCGATGTGGTCGGCCAGCCGCACCGCTTCGGCAAAGGAATAGCCCGTGGTGGGATGGAACAGGCCGGCCCGCAGGCCCGCCCGCGGCTGATCCGGCGCCTCGGCCCAGGCGGCGTCAACGTCGCCCGTCAGCGTGATGGGCAGCACGCCGTCTTCTTCGCGCAGCACGCGCAACACCGTCCAGCCCTGCTCGGCCACGTAGCGGTCGACGCGCGCCCGCAGCGTGCCGGCATCGAGCACCGGGCTGTCGGCGTAATAGGTGTCCTCGACCAGCACACGGTCCGGCTCGAAAGGCAGCACATAGATGAAGCGGTAGCCGTCGTGCTGGGCCACCGTCGCATCCATGACGATCGGCCCGGTCAGCCCGTGCGGCGCCGCGAGCCGCAGGTCGCGGCCGAAGAACTTCTGATAGGCGAGGCGCAGGTGGGGGGTGGGCGCGAAGCCGCGGCCATCCACCACGGCGCCGGCCCGCAGCTCCGTCCCGTCGCCGAGGCGCAACCGCGTCGGCGTCACGGCCGCCACGGGGGCGTTGAGCCGCATCGCGATGCCGGCCTCGCGCAGCACGGCGGCGAAACGCTCCGAGGTGACGCTTTGATAGCCGAGCTCCACCCGCCGCATATGACCAGGGAAGCGGACGTCGTAATGCGGCCAGCGGGAGGTGACGAAGGGCGCCGACCAGGCCTGCTGGCTCGGCGACAGGTCGCCCGCATGCGACGACCAGGTGTGATTGCCGCCAAGGTCGCGGCCGGCTTCCACCAGCAGCACGCGCAGCTCCGGCCGCAACTGGCGCAGCCGGAAGGCGATCAGCCCGTTGGCCAAGCCTCCGCCGGCCAGGATCAGGTCCCAATCCGGGGCTGCGGTCATGCGGGTTCCAGGAGCGGCGCGGCCAGGCGGCCGGCTTGCCCCCGCAACACGGGGCGCCCGGTGCGCAGCACCGCCTCCACCACGTCGGCGGCGGCCTCGGCCCCGCCGACGTGGTGGAGG
>NZ_JARPVX010000125.1:0-7478 GCF_033947565.1 Lichenihabitans sp. Uapishka_5 | reverse complement strand
GGCATTGGCCGCGAAATTACCCCCTCAGGGGGTCACTATTGCGAGCGATTTTACATGCCAGCCGTGCCCGAGCCCCTCAGCGTGCTTCTCACGAGCGTGCCGGTGCAACTCTTCGCTCACCATCTCGCGATGGCCAAATTCGGTGCGGCCGACGCTGCTGAGGCGTGATGGCGCCGTCTCCCCGCCTCGTCTGCCTCGGGAACCTGACGATCGACGATCTTGTGCTGCCGGACGGTCGCGAGGTGCCGGGGTGCATCGGCGGGGACGCACTCTATGCGGCACTCGCCGCGCGGATGTGGGAGCCGACAACCGAGATGGTGGCGCCCGTCGGCCGGGATTTCCCGCCCTCGATCCTGGCCGAGATGAGCGCGGCGGGGCTTTCGGACAGAGGTCTGCCGCGACGGGACCTCCCGACCCTTCACAACCGGGTCGCCTATTGTGATAACGGCGATCGCACCTGGACGCTGTTCTCCTCCGACGCGGACTTCGACGCACTGTCCCCCATGCCGGAGGACATCCCCGAGGCGTATCGGGGAGCCAAGGTCTTCCTGGTGTTGGCAATGACGCTGCCGGCGCAGGAACGCCTCGTCGCGCACCCAAGGCGACCACGCGCGCCCTCGTGGCCCTTGATCCGCAGGAGGACTACATCGCCGGTAACGAGGGTGCGCTGCGCCGCCTCATTGCCCAGGTCGATCTCTTCATGCCCAGTGCTGAAGAGGTGCGCCGCCTCCTCGGCCATGAGGACTGGGCGGTTGCTGCCGCGACGTTCGCGGCGCTTGGGCCCGAAACCGTGGTGATCAAGCTCGGGGCGGAAGGCTGCCTGGTTCATCACAGGGGTGAGACGTTCCACGAACCGGCCACGCCTGCCGCGGTGCGCGACACGACCGGCGCCGGGGACTGCTTCTGCGGCGCATTCGCAGCCTCGCTCGTGACCGATGGGTCGGATCTCGTGCAAGCCGCCCGACGTGGGGCGCAGGGCGCCTCTCGCGCCATTACGAATTACGGTGTCGCCGCCATGCTCCGGGCCGCCGTTGCGATCAACGGCTCCGGGTAACCTGTCAGCCCTAACGGCTACAAATGGCGCTTCAAGGCGCGCTGAGAGCCGAAGCGCTAAGGCAAAGCCGATGCCATTCCCGTAGACCCTCGCAACTCACTTGTCGCGCAAGCCCCGTATCCGAGGTCCGCTTCGGAGCGCGACCTGTGCCATTCGAAACGGTGCATTCGGGCGCATTGCCGACTGGCTACCGTGCGTTGTGATCGGGCCGGGAACAGACGGTCGAGTATGTTGCGGGTGGCTGCGATTTAAGGCCACAAAGGACCTGCTGAAATCGGTGTGAATCAAGCATGATCTAATGTAAGTATAAACATTAAATCTATAAGTTGAATTATTAAGCTCATCGAGTTCGTTTTGTTGACGAAAAGTCATAGATATGGATTAGTGCGGCACGTCTTTTATCAAAATTAGTTTATTATTCTTATTTAAAACTTGGAGAATACTGTTTAAGGAAGTCTGGACACCTCGAAATCCGCAAAGCTGTGCGCCATTGGAGGCTCAGGAAAGTCCATGATTCAATCCCATATTGCGCAATGAAGCTGCTCCTGGTACAGATGACCACAAGAAGAATTTATGTGCCATTGGTAGTTGGTGGTGCAGAATAACGCCTCTGCTGGAGAACCCGGCGGTTCTGCGCCCCATGCTGCTGCTGTGAAACGCGACGAGGACCGGCCGAACGGTCCCGACACGGGAGGAACACGACCATGAAAACAAATCTGACAAGCATGTTTGCGGGCCAAGATGCCAGAAAGACAGCGCAAAGGGTGCTGCATGGCGCCCTGCTGATAACCCTCGCGGGAGTGACCCTGACAGGGGCTAGCCTCGCAGCGGATAGTAAGCCCAATATCGGCATCTTAGTGCCGGGACCGAACGCCTATTTTGATCCATGGCACGCCGCTGCTGCGGATGCATCCAAGGCCTTCAACATCAATGCCACCTTTCAAGTTCCGCCGACCGACGCCTTCAACCTGACTCAGGAAAATGCGCTGCTCGACTCGCTAGTGGCGCGCAGCACGGTCGGCTTCGCCCTTTTCCCTGGCGATCCCAATGGGACCAATGCCGAGGAAGGCAAGCTTGCCAAACGCGGCATCCCGACTGTCAACATCAACGGTTGTACGATTGATCCCAGCCCGGCGCTTTTCTGTATTTCGGCCGATATCTACAAGGCGGCTCGTTACCAAGCCGAGGAGTTGATCAAGGCAATTGGCGGCACCGGGCCGATTGCGTTGCTTGCGAGCCAGCTCACCGATCCAAATACCCAACTCCGCATCAAGGCCGTCAAGGACGCCGTGGCGGCGACCGATGGCAAGGTGACGCTGACCCAGGTCGTGGCTGACATCGACACACCGCAATTGTCGCCACCTGCCGTCAATGCCCTTCTGGCCTCGCAGGGCACGACGTTGGCCGGCGCCATGTCAACCTCCTACAACCCATCAATCGCCATGGCCGTGGCACTGACCGACAATCCACAGTTCAGGCATATCAAATTCGTCGGTGCAGACGGCGCGCCTCAGGTGATGGACGCGGTGAAGCAGGGTATTATCACCGGAACGCTGTTCCAGAACACCTATGGCATGGCTTATGCCGGCGCCTATGCGGTAACGAAAGCGGCGCGGGATAAATGCAAGGTGGCCGATGATGCCCCTTTTTCGGCCTCGCTGCAGACCAAGCGCGTACTGGAATCCCAGGTGCAACTTGTCACCAAGGACAATATCGCTCAGTTCCCCTTAGCCTCTATTCCGTCCGACACCGCGCGACTAATCGATCTTCTCGATCACAAAGTATTCAAATGCTAAGGGAGCCGCCGGACGCGGATGGTCGAGGGTAACGCGCGTGAACAGCGTGCTTGCAAGCCTCAAGTGGCAGGCGACTGCCTCGGTGCTCTCCAACACAAGTGTGTTGCTGATCCTTACGGCGCTGAGCTGGCTTGTTTACCACACGCTCGGCGATGGCTTCTTGAGCAGCTACAACCTGTTCACCCTGTCGCAGCTCGCCAGTGAAACGCTACTGATCGGCTTCAGCCAGCTCGTCGTAGTGGTGATCGGGCGCTTGAACCTGGCGGTGGGAGGCGTCGGCGTGGCTGCAACAATGGCCACGGGGTGGCTGATGGCTTCGGCCGGCCTTCCGCCTGCCGTCGCCCTGCCGACCGGCCTCGTGTTCGGCGCCTTGCTGGGCCTGGTACTTGGAGCCATCGAGGTCGCCACGGGACTCGGCAGCTTCATTGTGACCCTGGCCATGTCGTCGATCTACGTTGGCGTGGTTCTGGTTCTATCGGGTGGCTCTGCGATCAGCACGGTTCCGGCTTCCGTGTCCGATTTCAGCAATGACCCTTTGGTCACGCCGTCGCTGTCGTGGTTGGTCGTGCCGGCGCTGATCGCGGCCGCGATGCTGTGGCTACTTTACAATCGATCCGTCTGGGGCTGGCGCATGCTGGCCGTGGGCGCCAACCAGCGCGCCGCTGAGCTTAGCGGCGTGCGCGTGAACGCAACCGTGCTGGGCAGCTTCGCGCTGTCGGGGCTGTTGGCCGCCTCCGCGGGCCTCATGGAAATGTCGCGTGTGGCGGCAGCCCTTCCCTCGCTGGGGGTCGGCTGGGTCCTGTCTTCGCTTGTTGTGCCGATCCTCGGTGGCACGGCCCTCATCGGCGGAGCTGTTTCCGTCACGGGCGCACTGGTTGCCGCGGTATTTATCGAGAGCATCGATTCAGGCCTCGTGTCCCTTAATGTGCCAGCCTACTGGCAGCAGTTCGCCGAAGCCATCGTGCTGCTCGCGGCCGTGATGGCCGATCGTGCGCTGCGGCGCCGACCGTTCCGGCGTCCCGTTGCTCCCTCCACCACGGATGGGAAGGCCCATCATGCCTCGGTCTGACGCGCCTGCAACCACGCGATCGTGGGTTCCGCTCCTTGCAATGGCCGCCGTCGCCAGCGCCGGTTTTGCTCTCGTCAACGCGCAATTCGCCACCAGCTTCAACCTTTATGTCATTCTCTCAAGTGCCGCGTTGCTCAGTCTTATCGGCTTTTCGCAGCTGACCGTGTTGGCCGTCGGTGAGTTTTCTCTCGCGGTTGGCAGCATCGGCAGCCTCGTGGGTGTAGCGACCGGCTATCTGCTGGTCACACGGAGCGTGCCGCTTGCGCCCGCCATTGGCTTTGGCCTGGGGCTTGGCTTGTTGTGCGGAGTCACCAACGGTGCGCTCGTCGCTGTCTCGGGTGTCGGCGGGTTCGTGGTCACCCTGGCTACGGGCGGCGCTTTCGCAGGCATCGCGCTCGCCGTGACCGAAACCGTGCCCTACACGGGCCTGCCGAACTTGCTCAATGATTTCGGCACCGGTCGTCTCGGCCCGTTGCCGGCTGTACTGGCTGTGAGCCTCGGCGTCGCTCTGTGGTTAGGGGTGCTCTACGGCTGGAGGCGTACGGGCCGCACCATGCTGGCCTTTGGCGGCAACCCCGAAGCCGCGCGGTTGTCCGGACTATCACGCCGCACGACGCTGCTGTGGGCGCATGGTTTGTCGGGTCTGCTGGCTGGTGCAGCCGGTATTGTCGCCATGGCGCAACTCCACGAAGCGAACCCAAACGCGGGTTCGGGCTGGCTGCTGCAGTCGTTCACGATCCCCATCGTCGGCGGCACGCTGTTGACTGGCGGCGAAGTGTCGGTCGTTGGCATCCTGGTGGCGAGCCTGATCTTGGCGACAATTAGCGACGGGCTGATCCTGGTCAACGTCGACGCTATCTGTGTCACGCTTGTGCAGGGCGTGCTGGTGTTCGTTGTCGTGTCGCTGGGACGCTCGCGCGAGGGGAGCTTCGGCCGTTGGCTGCGCAATGCGCTACCCTTCATGTCGGCATCTGCGATGGGATCACAGCCGTGAGCGCGATCGCGGCGCGGGATATCTGGAAGAGCTTCGCCGGCACAGCGGCGCTGAGCGGGGTTAGCCTCGCTCTTGAGCCCGGCAGTATACATGCCTTGGTTGGCGAAAACGGCGCCGGCAAGTCGACCCTCATCAAGACGCTCACGGGCGTGCATCGCGCCGATCGCGGCACCTTGAGCGTTGGCGGGCGAGAGCATGTCTTCCACGGCCCTGAGGAAGCGATTGCGTCCGGCGTCAGCGCCGTCCACCAGGAGCGCAATCTCGTGCCGGCCTTCTCGGTGGCTGAGAACCTGTTTCTCCACGCGCCGCCACGTCGCTTGGGCTTTCTCGACACTCCACGGCTCTACCGGGATGCCGAGACCTGGCTGAGGCGGGTCGGCCTTGCGGTGTCGCCGCGCGCCCGCGCGAGTTCGCTCAGCGTCGCTCAGGGGCAATTGCTCGAGATCGCGCGCGCCCTTGCGCTCCAAGCCAAGGTGCTGCTGCTCGACGAGCCTACGGCGTCGATCACCGAGCGAGAGGCCGCCGTGTTGTTCGAGCGGCTGCGCGAGCTCAGCAGAGCCGGGCGAGCCATGCTTTTCGTATCCCACAAGTTGGATGAGGTTTTCGCGCTCTGCGACCGCGTGACGGTGATCCGCGACGGGCGCACGATTCTTGAGGCTGCGCCGCGCGCCGACCTTACGCAGAAGGACGTCGTAACCGCTATGGTGGGGCGCTCGATTACATTTGGCTCGCGGCCGGCGCCTTCAACAGCTGCGCGATCCGGTCCGCCACGATTGGAACTTCGCGGCGTCTCGACAGCCTTCGGCCACACGGACATCAACCTCGACATCCGAGGCGGCGAGGTCGTGGGACTTTACGGCCTTGTCGGCGCCGGTCGCACCGAGCTCGCGCGTGCGCTGCTCGGGTTGGAGCGCATCACTGGCGGTACCGTTGCGCGTGACGGCGTGCCAATCCACATACGCGACCCGCGCGATGCATTGAGACAGCACCGCATTGGCTACGTCAGCGAAGATCGTAAGGGTGAAGGACTGATCCTGCGCCACGCCATTCGGCACAACGTCGCTATCACGTTCTGGGACCGGCTCGCCGGCGCCCTCGGCTTCGTCACACCCGGCCGCGAGCGGCGCGCTGTTGGTTTCACAGTGGAGCGGATGGCCGTGCGCCTCGCCAGCCTCGACCAGCCGGTCGGTGAACTCTCGGGCGGAAACCAACAAAAAATCAGCGTTGCCAAATGGTTGGCGAGCGACGTCGATATCCTCATTATTGACGAGCCGACAATCGGCGTCGATGTTCGCACCAAGGAAGATATGTACGGGCTCGTCGAAAACGCCAAGACGTCAGGCCTTGCGATCCTGGTTATTACCAGCGATTTGGCCGAGGTGATCCGCATTTCCGACCGCATCCTGGTCATGGCCGAAAAGCGGGTTGTGCATCAAACGCAAAATCTGGGGGACTATCGGACGATTAGCGAGGAAATCCTGCATGCTATTGTATGAGGATAAATTTGTATGATCCAGAACGTTTAGAACATACCGAGATCGATAATCAGTTTGTTGAGATAATATCTTGTAATTTCAATGTGATTACTGTGAACGCACGAATTGGATGTGTCCATATGCCTCATCGAGGGCTGCCCCATCGGGGAAACGCCGGCCGAGGGCGTCGTGGTCCTGGGGGTCCGCTCCGAGGACGTCACGCTGAGCACGGAGCCGGGGCCGGAAACCGCCTCGGCCGTCGTGTCCAACGTGGTTTTCCACGGCCGCTCGCTCCGCCTGTCGGTGCAGGTCGTCAACGGGCCGAGGCTCACCGTCGACGTGCCGCGCGCCCAGGCTCCCGACGCCTTAGCACCCGGCCTTCCGGTCTTCGCCGCGATCCGTCCCGGCACGGCCCGATGCCTTATCCGATCCTGACGTCGCCAACCTTCCTGGACTTCGCCATGAACCCCCATCATCGCCAATTCTTCATCGACGGCGCCTGGGTCGAGCCCGCCGGCGCGGGCACGATCGACGTCATCGATCCAGCGACCGAGGAGGCCTACACGACGATCGCCGCCGGCGGTACCGCCGACGTCGATCGGGCCGTGGCGGCGGCCCGCGCGGCTTTTCCGGCCTTCGCCCAGACCAGCCGCGACGATCGCTTGGCGCTCCGCCGCCGCGTACTGGCGCTCTACAACGCGCGCTACGAGGAGATCGCGCAGGCCGTGAGCCGCGAGATGGGCGCGCCGATCGGCTTCGCCCGCTCAGCCCAGGCCTTCGCGGGGCAGACGCACCTCGAGGCCACGATCGCGGCGCTGGAGACCTACAGCTTCGAGGAGCGGCGCGGCGGCACCCTGGTGATCAAGGAGCCGATCGGCGTCGCGGCCCTGATCACGCCCTGGAACTGGCCGCTCAACCAGATCGTCTGCAAAGTGGCGCCGGCCATCGCGGCCGGCTGCACCATGGTCCTGAAGCCGAGCGAGATCGCGCCCGTCAGCGGCCTGATCTTCGCCGAGATCATGGAGGCGGCCGGCACCCCAAGGGCGTCTTCAACCTCGTCAACGGCACCGGGCCGGACGTCGGCCAGGTC
>NZ_JARPVX010000124.1:0-7515 GCF_033947565.1 Lichenihabitans sp. Uapishka_5 | reverse complement strand
CTCGACAGCCCCTTGCCGGCCGACCGCCGTGTCGTGCTGCGGGCCGTCGTGCGACACCTCGAAACCGCGCGCCCGACCGTCGTGGTGGTGGGTCTCGCGGGCGACATCGCGGCGCCGGGCCCGGAGGCGGGAGCGCCCGACCTGATGCTGCTCGCCCCCGGCGGCCGCTGCGTCTTCGTGCAGATCAAGACCCAGGCGGCCGAACTGACGCGCCCGCAAAAGGGCTTTGCCGATCTGTGCCGCGGCTGCGCGGTGCCGCTTCTGGTGGTGCGCAGCCTGCCCGAAGCCTGCGCGGCCTTCGACCGTCTGAACCTTTGACCCGGGAGCCACCTTCCATGAAGCCCAAGAAATCGGTGTCGCTTGCGGGCCGCCCCCGCGACGGACAGGACGCCACGCCCGAGCGGCTGCGCCACGCGGCCGCCCGGAGCACGGTCGGCCTCGACCCCCAGGGGGTGCGCCGGATCGGCGACGCCTTCGACCTGCTGCACGCCCGCAACCTGCTCGACCGCGAGAACCCGGCCACCAACGCGCTTTTGTGGCAGGCCGGCGACCGGCTGCGCGGCCACTGGTACCTGACGCGCCTCGACCCGCTGGCCGCCTTTGACTTCCGGCGCGAAAGCGTCGACGGCGGCGGCGCCCCTTCGCCCGGGCCGAGCCATGCCGCCTTGCGGCATCGCGAAAGCCTGCGCGACGCGGAGGCGGCGGTCGGCGCGCGGCTGCTGCCCTATCTGACCGGGCTCGTCATCGACGGGCGCACGGTGGCCGAGCTGCGGCCACTGGTGGCCGACACCGGCCACGCCCGCACGGCCGATGCCCTGGTGATCGAACGGCTGCGGGAAGCCTTGCACCGGCTTTGCGAGCACTGGTCCATGGGGCGCCCGGCCGGTCGGCCGGGCCGCGTGCGAGGCTGGCGCGCCCCGGACGCGGCGGCGTTGGCCTGAACCCCAAGGGCACCGCCATGCGGGGCCGCCATCGCAAATTCTTCGGCCGGGTGGGCTTCCCCATCCGGGCCGAGATGAGCTAGACCAGGGATCGAAGCCTCGCGGCTTCATGCGGGTGTGGTGGAACTGGTAGACGCGCCGGACTCAAAATCCGGTTCCGCAAGGAGTGTCGGTTCGATTCCGACCACCCGCACCAATTCGATCGGCGTTCAGGACGCCGGCTTGGCGCGGCCCAGCATGCCGTGCAGGACGCCATCGCGCCGTATCGCATGGCGCAACGCGCCCGTCACATGCAACCCCACCAGGGCCAGGATCGTGAAGCCGAGCAGCTTGTGCAGGCCCAACAGCTGGTCGGCGCGGTCGGGATCGGGATCGACGAGGTCCGGCAGGGTCAGCAGCCCCGCGAAGGCGACGCTGTCGCCCTGTGCGCCGCTGGCGGCCCAGCCAAGCAGCGGCTGGGCCAGAAGGGCACTATAAAGCGCCGCCTGCACGGTTCCGGCCAGCCAGCGTTCCCAGGCGGGCGCCGGTACCGGCGGCAACGGATGCCACTGCCGCCAGGCGAGCCGCGCCGCCGTCAAGCCGAACAGGCTCAGCCCGACCGTGCGGTGCAAGGTGACGAGCTGCCCCGCCGCGGGGCCCGGCGGCAGGCTGTCGAACCCCCAGGCAAGGCCAAAGGCCAACAGCAACAGGGCGACGGTCAGCCAGTGCAGCAGCCGCAGGCCGCCATCGATGGCGCGGCGGGGCGGGGCGGCGGTGTTCCGGGCCGAAACCATCGTCGCGTGTTACGGCGTGACGGTCAGCGGCGCCCACATGCCGGCCGTGTAGTGGCCCTTGTAGTTGCAGAACACCATGTAGTCGCCGGGTGTCAGGTCGACCTTCAGGGTGCCGCTCTGGCCCGGCTTCAGCTTCGACACCTCGCCGAGCGATTGCAGCTGCTTTTCATCGACCCGGTCGGTCGCGGGATCGACCGTCAAGGTTTCGCCCTTCTGCTTCAGGCGGATCACCACCGCTTCATGGCCGGATTTCGCGGCCGCGTTGGTGACGACGAAGTCGGTCGGGCCCGCCGGAACGGTGCTCTGGCTGAGCTCCGCACCCATCTTCTCATGTGATTCGCCGGTGAGCTTGACCGTGATGGTGGTGTCGGCCCAGGCCGAAGGAGCCGCCGCGAGGGTTGCAAGGCCCAGGGCCACGGCGCTCCATACAGACTTCGTCATGCTGGTCCTCCCAGGGACGCAACACGCGTCCGCTTCGACGACCATAGACCAATCAGAGGCTTACCGGCAGAGGCCCCGCCTGATGCCGCGACGTCAGTGCCCCAACGGGGGCCAGCTTCGGGCTTGCGGCAGATCGTCCAAAAGGTTTCAGCTTCCCTAACGGCAGGTCTACCCATTAACCTTCTATTAACCAATTGGTCCCACTCAGGGGATCATGTCGCCTTCTGGCGCAGCCAAAACGGAGAACGGCCATGCCGGACGTAGCCTTAAAGTCGACCCTGCCCCCGACCGAAGCCGCTGCCCCGGAAGCTGCGCCGCGCGCGCGCCAGCACCCGTTCCGTGTTGTGTCGCCGCCGGCGCGTGACGCGGAGCCGGACATGCTGCGCGATGGCAGCTTGTCGGAAGGCTGGGGCGGGCTGATCGAGCAGATCCGCGACAGCGCGGCGCGGCTTCGCGACAAGGAAGCCCGGCTGCAGGACCGCGAGGACCAGGTGCAGCAGCTCGTCCTGCGCACCAAGGAAGAGCTGCAGGCTGCGGCCGAGCGGGTGTTCCGCGCCGAGATCCAGGTCCATGAGATGGAAGCGCAGTGCAAGCGCGACGTCGGCGAAGCCGAGCGCCGCATGCTGGAGGCCGAGGAAAAGGTCCGCATGATGGAAGGCTGGCTGGCCCGCGTGCACGACACGATCGTCACCGAATTTTCCTGATCGGACGGGGCGTCGGCGGGGGCGGGCGCCGTCCTCGAGTGTGTCTGGTTCCTGCCGAGCCAGACGAACGCCAGCATTCCCTCGTGGTGGGTTGCCCGATCGGGCCAAGCGGGCTCCCCTTGGCCCTGATAGCCCTTAGCGGCCAGGCACCCTGCCCTCGGCCGTGATGCCCGCATCGCCGATCGCCGCCGCCGCCAGGGCGGCCGTCGTGGGGCCGATGCGGCGCTCCGGCTGGATCTCGGCCAGAGGCACCAGCACGAAGGCGCGGTTCAGCATGTCCCGGTGGGGCAGCGTCAGACCGGGCGTGTCGAGCGACAGGTCGCCGTAATACAGAATGTCGACATCGATCACCCGCGGCCCCCAGCGCACCGTGTCGCGGCGGCCCAACTGGCGCTCGGTCGCCTTGCAGGCCTCCAGCAAGGCCTCGGGTGACAAGGTCGTGCGCCCGACCGCGCAAGCGTTGAGGAACCAGTCCTGGTCGGTGACATGGCCCCAGGGCGCCGTGCGGTAGAGCCGCGACACCGTCAGCTCCGCTACGGCGCCGGTCGCCACCAGGGTGTCGAGGGCGCGGCCGATCACCCCCGCCTTGTCGCCGAGGTTGCTGCCGAGGCTGAACCCCACCTCCACGCCCGCCGTCATGGTCGCGCTGCCGCGATCGCGGCCCAGGTGCCCAGCGCCGCCACATGGGCTGCCACATCATGCACCCGCACCACGGTGGCGCCCCGAGCCACCGCCGCCAGATGGGCCGCCAGCGTGCCATGCAGACGCCCACTCGGGTCGTCGCCCGCGGTCGGCCGCAGGAACGACTTGCGCGACGCGCCGACCAGCACCGGTACCCCGAAGGCCTCGATGAGGCGTCCGACCCCGGCCAGCGCCGCGAGCTGCTGCGCATAGGTCTTGCCGAAGCCGATGCCGGGATCGAGGATCAGCCGTTCGCGCGGCACCCCGGCGGCGGCCGCGATCGCCAGCGAGCGCGCGAAGAAGCCGCGCATGTCGTCCAGGATGTCGAGCCCCGGGTCGACGGTCGCGCGATTGTGCATCAACACGGCCCGCGCCCCGTGGCGCGCCACGACGGCCGGCAGCGCCGGATCGCCCTGGAACCCCCAGATGTCGTTGATCAGCGTGGCGCCCCGCCCGAGCACCGCTTCGGCCACGGCAGCCTTGGTGGTGTCGATCGACACGGGGACCGGCACCCGGCCGCCGAAGGCCGCCGGCAGGGCGTCGAGCACCGGTAGCAGCCGTTGCAGCTCGGCGTCGGCCGAAACGGGCGTGAAGCCCGGTCGCGTCGATTCGGCGCCGAGGTCCAGCAGGTCGGCGCCCTCACCCACCAGCTGGAGCGCCTGGGCAATGGCCCGCTCGGGCGCGAGATAGCGGCCGCCGTCCGAGAACGAATCCGGCGTGACGTTGAGGATCGCCATTACCTGGGCGCGGCCGCGGGGTGTGGAGGCGGGCGGGTCGGGGGCTTGGGCCATGGCGATCGGTTCGGGTTGCTCGGAGGGTCGGCGGCCACGCGGGGCCCTGGCTCGCTATAGCAGCAGCCCCACGCCGCGGGCGAGCCCGGCCGGCAAACGTGGGGTCCCGACGCAACCGAGCCCGCCCGCCCGGCATTGTTCAACAAACCCGCCAGCGCCCCAGAGCCCTCGCCATGCGTCCCACAGCTTCCGTCCTGGTTCCCTGCGCGCTCCTGCTGGCCGGCCCCGCCCTGGCCAAGGCCGCGCCGCCCCGCTTGACGCCGCAGACCATCAACGCGGCGGTGTTCGCGCCCTTGCCGGAGCCGCCCGCCAAGCTGCCGTCGGCGACGGTGCTGCGGGCCGAAGTGCTGCTCGACCGTGCTCGCTTTTCGCCGGGCGCCATCGACGGGCTCGACGGCGATAATTTCCGCAAGGCCCTGTTGGCCTATCAGAAGGCCAAGGGGCTGCCCGCCACGGGCCACCTCGATCAAGCCAGCTGGGACAAGCTCGTCGGGGCCGATGCGGCGGCGGCCGTCGTCACGAGGACGATCTCGGCGGCCGACGCCAAGGGGCCGTTCGCCAAGCGCATCCCGGCCAAGATGGAGCAGCAGGCGAAGCTGCCCCGCATGGCCTATCGCGACCTCACGGAAAAGCTGTCCGAACAGGTCCATGCCTCGCCCGGGCTGCTGCGGGCCCTCAACCCCGGGGCGCTCGCGGCCGGGCGTGAGATCGTGGTGCCCCAGGTGGTGGTGGATCGCGGGCCGCCCGCCAAGGTGGCCCGCATCGTGGTCGACAAGCCCGATCGCGCCGTCGAGGCCTATGGGGCCGACGGGGCCCTGCTGGCCTTCTACCCCGCCTCGATCGGCAGCGCCGAGAAGCCTGCCCCGACGGGCGACTTCACGGTGCTGCACGTCACCCACAACCCGGATTACACCTATAATCCCGCCTATGCGTTCAAGGGCGTCAAATCGAAGAAGCCGTTCCGCATCGCGCCCGGCCCCAACAACCCCGTCGGCTCCGTGTGGATCGACCTGTCGGACCCCGGCTATGGCATCCACGGCACGCCCGAGCCCGACAAGATCGGCAAGACCCAGTCGCACGGCTGCGTGCGGCTGACCAACTGGGACGTCGAGGACCTGGCCTCCATGGTGGCCAAGGCGACGCCCGTCGACTTCCAGGAAACCCCGGATGCGGCGCCCGTCGCCGCTCAGCCGATTGCGGGAGCCACCACACCCGTGCCCGCGACGGCTGCCCCGCCGATCACCGCCAGCACCCCGGCTGCCGCAGGGCCCAAGCAGCCCTGAGGGTCCAACGACGCTTGACGGGCGACGCGAGACCGCTGCTTTGTTTCGGACCTGTCGCGGCGGCCTCCATCGATGCCCCGTCGATGGCTGGCTTCTGACCGGGAATGGGTTTGTCTTCCACCGTCCTCGACACCTATCGCGCCCGCACCACCCAGGAGGGCTGGAGCCTCGACGAGGCGCAGGTGGCGGTGGCGCGCCGGCTCGATGCCGTCCGGTCGGCGCTCGCGGCGGCACCGCCGGCCCATAAGGCCTCGGCGCTCGGCTGGCTGTTCGCGGCCCGGCGAACCGAGGTGCCGAAGGGGCTCTACGTGTTCGGCGGCGTCGGGCGCGGCAAGACCATGCTGATGGACCTGTTCTTCGACCTCGCCCCCGTGCGGCGGAAGCGGCGGGTGCATTTTCACGCCTTCATGGCGGACGTGCATGCGCGCATCCACGCCTGGCGACAGGCGAAGCTGCGGCATGCCGTGAAGGGCGACGATCCGATCGCGCCCGTGGCGGCCGACCTGGCGCGCGACGCGACGTTGCTGTGCTTCGACGAATTCGCCGTCACGGATATCGCCGATGCGATGATCCTGGGGCGGCTGTTCACGGCCTTGTTCGCGGCCGGCGTCACCGTGGTGACGACCTCGAACGTCGCCCCGCCCGACCTTTACAAGGACGGCCTCAACCGGGCGCTGTTCCTGCCGTTCATCGAATTGCTCCAGGCGCGGGTCGACACGGTGGAACTCGCGTCCGCCCAGGATTACCGGCTCACCAAGATCGCCCAGGCCGGCGCCACCTGGATCGTGCCGGCCGATGCGGCCGCCCGGGCGGCACTCGACCGGCTGTTCACCAGCCTGACCGGGAAGCCCGACGGGCGGCCGACCACGTTGGCGCTGCTCGGCCGCTCGCTCGCGGTGCCCCGCGCCGCCGCCGGGGTGGCGCGTTTCGGCTTCGCCGAACTGGTGGAGCGCCCGCTCGGGGCCGTCGACTTCCTGGCGCTGGCGGAAAACTTCCACACCGTCCTCATCGACGGCGTCCGGGTGATGGCGGCCGGGGAGCGCAACGTGGTGAAGCGCTTCATCACCCTGGTGGACGCCTTCTACGACGGCGGCGTCAAGCTGGTCGCCTCCGCCGAGACGGCCCCGACCATGCTCTACCGCGCCGAGACCGGGCGGGAGGTGTTCGAGTTCGACCGCACCGCGTCGCGGCTGATCGAGATGCAATCGGAAAGCTATCTGGCGCTGCCCCACCGCGGCACCCCGGGGCGCCCTTCGGGCAGCACCGGCGGCCTGGTGGAGACCTGACGGTTGTCAGGTTCCGAGCCTCACTGACAGATGCGCGCATCGCCGGATTTGCCACGCGGCAGCAGGTCGAAGTGCCAATGGGTTTCGTGGAAGCTGTCGGCCCCGGGGCCGAGCGCCGTGTGGAAGAACCCGCAGGCGGCCGCGCGGGCGCCCTTGTCGAAGCTGCGCTCGCCCTCGTCCTTCGGGTGGCCAACGTCGAGCTGGCGCCCGTTGGCCAGCGCGATGGCCGCCACATCCACCGCGAGCCCCTGGCCGTGGGCGCTGAGCTTGGCGCCGGGAATGTGGTCGCGGGTGCGGCATTCGAGGCCCGGCCCGGTGCCGACCGCCGTGACGGCGCTGCCGAACAAGCCGCGGGCATAGGGCAGCAGAAGCGTGCGCAGGTAATCCCCGAACACCAGAGCGGTGCCGCAGGCGAGCGTCGGCCGGTCGGGCAGATCGACCGGCAGGCCGTTCTCCGGGTCGAGGCCGGTGAGTTTCACAGGCTCGGCCACCGTGCAGGCGGCGTCCGGCTGGGGGCCGAGCGTCACCGTCTCGAACACCACGCCGGCGGCGCGCAATTGCGCGGGGCAGGACGTGTCGACCGCAACCGGTGCGGGCGGGGCGAGGGCCTGCACG
>NZ_JARPVX010000123.1:0-7869 GCF_033947565.1 Lichenihabitans sp. Uapishka_5 | reverse complement strand
ACGTCGGGCCGGTTGACGCCCGCGGCCGCGACGCGGATGAGGACCTCGCCCGCGCGGGGCACCGGCACGGGGCGCTCGCCCGGCCGGAGCACCTCGGGGCCGCCCGCTCCGGTTGCTTCGATAACCGTCATGGTGGAGGGAAGGGACATGCGGAACTCCTGCTGCACGCGCTGTCCCACCACATAGGGCGAGACCGCCCGGTCGGGCGCCCTTTCCGCCACGAGGACCCGTCCGATGAGTTCGATGCCCGACATCAGCGCCCGCCTCGAGGCGCTCGAAACCCACGCGGCCCACCAGGGCGAGGTCGTCGAGGCGCTCAACGCCACCGTGACGGCCCAATGGGCCGCGATCGACGCCCTGCGCCGGCAGATGGGTGCGCTCGTCGAGCGGCTGGAAGCGACGGAAACGCGGGACGGGCCCCCGGCGGGCCAGCGCCCGCCGCATTATTGAAGCTGCCCACGGGGGTCGTCTGCACGGCACCCCTTGCTTGCCATCCCGGTCGGCCAGCTTTAGGTCTCCGGTCCTGTCGAGAACGGATCCTGCCATGGCCACCCACTCCCTTTTCCTGCTGCCCGGCGACGGCATCGGCCCCGAGGTGATGGCCGAGGTCGAAAAGGTGGCGGCGGCGCTCGACGAAATCGGGCTGGCATCCTTCGAGATCGAGCATGGACTCGTCGGTGGCTGCGCCTACGACGCGCATGGGCAGGCCATCAGCGACGCCGACATGGCGCGCGCGACGGCCGCCGATGCCGTGATGCTGGCGGCCGTCGGTGGCCCGAAATGGGACGCCGTCCCCTACGAGGCGCGCCCCGAGGCGGGGCTGCTGCGCCTGCGCAAGGACCTCGGCCTGTTTGCCAACCTTCGGCCCGCGATCTGCTACCCGGCGCTCGCCGACGCCTCGTCGCTGAAACCCGCCGTCGTCGAAGACCTCGATATCCTGATCGTCCGCGAATTGACGGGCGGCGTTTACTTCGGCGAGCCGAAGCAGATCATCGACCTCGGCAATGGCCAGAAGCGCGGCATCGACACCCAGGTCTACGACACCTTCGAGATCGAGCGCATCGCCCGCGTGGCCTTCGAGCTGGCCCGCCAGCGCGGCAACCGCGTCACTTCGTCGGAAAAGCGCAACGTGATGAAGTCGGGCGTGCTGTGGAACCAGACCGTCACGGCCCTGCACGGGCGCGATTACGCCGATGTGCAGCTCGACCACATGCTGGCCGACGCGCTCGGCATGCAGCTGGTGCGCTGGCCGAAGCAATTCGACGTGATCGTCACCGACAACCTGTTTGGCGACATGCTGTCGGATGTTGCCGCCATGCTGACGGGGTCGCTCGGCATGCTGCCTTCGGCGTCGCTCGGCGAAACCGATCCCACGACCGGCACCCGGAAGGCGCTCTACGAGCCCGTGCACGGCTCGGCGCCCGACATCGCCGGGCGTGGCATCGCCAACCCGATCGCCATGATCGCTTCGCTGGCCATGGCGCTGCGCTACAGCTTCAACCTTTCCGAAGCCGCCGCCCGCATCGAGGCCGCGATCTCGGTTGTGCTCGATCAGGGCCTGCGCACGGCCGATATCGCGGCCAAGGGCGAGGCGACCGTTTCCACCGGCCAGATGGGCGACGCCGTGGTGGCGGCGCTGCGCAAAGCGGCCTGAAGCGCCAACCGCGTGACGCGGCCGGCCTCGCCGAGCCCGCGTCCCGGATCTGCATGCCGCGGGCTGGTGCCGGTCATGCCGGCCCGTGGGGCACCCACGCGACCATTGCGCCTCACCGGCCCTGCTAGCCCCCACCCCCTCGCCCGCCTATAGTCCGCCGGACCATAAGCTTGAGCGACCCATGACCGTCATCCCCGACCCCATCCCCGATGCCCGCCGCCGGCGGCTGGTGTTCCGGGCATGGCATCGCGGCACGCGGGAGATGGATCTCGTGATGGGGCGGTTCACCGAAGCGGAGGTGGCGGGCCTTTCGGACATCGAGGTCGGCGATCTCGAGCTGCTGATGGAGGCGAACGACCGCGACGTGTTCGACTGGGTGTCGGGCATGACGCCCGTGCCGGCCAATTATGATACGCCGGTGTTCCGCCGCCTTTGCGCCTTCCACCTGAACCCCACCGCTTAAAAGCTTCCCATGCCCCCCAAGACACAAGCGGCGCGCCTCGTGCCCGCCACGGCCTCCGGTTCCGCGGCCAAGCCCGCCGTGGCGCCGAAAGCCTTTGCGGACCTTGCCCGCGCGGCGGCGATCCTCGGCAAGGGCGACGGCCTGACGCTCAGCCGCGTTCCCGACGGGTTCGACGCCTTCGTGGCGGCCGACCTGACGCGGGCCCTGGCGCGCGCCGGCGAAGACCGCCCGGCCGTGCTGGTGCACGTGGCCCGCGAAGCGCAACGCGCCGCGGCATTCCGCGAAGCCTTTGCGTTCGCGGCGCCCGACATCGAAGTGCTGGATTTCCCGGCCTGGGATTGCCAGGCCTATGACCGCGTGTCGCCTTCGGGCGCCATCGCGGCGCGACGCATGACGGTGTTGTCGCGGCTGGCGCGGTCGAAATCCTCGCGCGAGCGGCCCCGCATCCTGTCCACCACGGTGGCGGCGCTGGTGCAGCGGGTGCCGCCGCGCGCCACGGTGGCCAAGGACAGTTTTTCCGCCGTGCCGGGCAATTCGGTCGCCACCGACGAACTGGTGTCATGGCTCGAAGCGAACGGCTTCACGCGCTCCGGCACCGTGCGGGACACCGGCGATTATGCGGTGCGGGGCGGCATCGTCGACCTGTTCGCCCCCGCCATGGTGGCGCCGGTGCGGCTCGACTTCTTCGGCCATACGCTCGAATCGATCCGCGCCTTCGATCCCGAAACCCAGCGCACCACCGGCCAGTTGCGGGCGCTCGACCTCGTGCCGATGTCGGAGGTGCAACTCACCACCGACACGATCCGCCGCTTCCGCCAGGCCTATGTGACGGAGTTCGGCGCCACCACGCGCGGCGACGGGCTGTATGAGGCGATCAGCGAAGGGCGTCGCCACCCCGGCATGGAACACTGGCTGCCCTTGTTCCACGGCGGCCTCGACACGCTGTTCGATTACCTCGGCGATGCGCCGGTGCTGCTCGACCCGCAGGCCCGAGAGGCCGCGACCGAACGCTTTGCGCTCATCAAGGACCACTACGACAACCGCAAGTCGACGGTCGGCCTGAAGGACGCCAGCCTTTATAAGCCGCTACCGGCGGACCGGCTCTACCTCAGCGAGCAGGATTGGTCTGACACCTTGCAGATCGTTCCGGTGGCGCAACTGACGCCTTTCGATGCCGGTGGTCAGACCACGATCGATTGCGGCGGCAAGCCGGGGCGCGACTTTGCGCCCGAGCGGTCGGACGATGCCGCCAACGTCTTCACGGCGGCCGTGGAGCACATCCAGGCGCTGCAGAAGGACGGCCGGCGCGTGCTGGTGGCCGGCTGGACGGACGGCTCGCGCGATCGTCTGAAGGGCGTGCTGAACGAGCATGGCCTGAAATGGATCGAGCTCGTGTCGTCGCTCGGCTCGGTGTTCGGCATCAAGCGCGAGCATGTCGCCATGGGGGTGATGGCGCTCGATCATGGCTTCGAGGCCGGCGACCTCGTGGTAATCGGTGAACAGGACCTGCTCGGCGACCGCCTGCTGCGCAATCGCAAGAAGCCCCGCCGCGCCCAGGATTTTCTGCAGGAGGTCGGTGCGTTGTCGGCCGGCGATCTCGTGGTGCACGTCGACCATGGCATCGGTCGCTTCATCGGCCTGAAGCACATCACGGTTGCGGGCGCGCCGCACGATTGCCTGGAGATCCACTACGCCGAGAACGCCAAGCTGTTCCTGCCGGTCGAGAACCTGGAGCTGCTGAGCCGCTACGGCTCCGAGGACATGGAGGCGCAGCTCGACCGCCTCGGCGGTGCCGGCTGGCAGACCCGCAAGGCGCGGATGAAGAACCGCATCCGCGAGATCGCCCATGGGCTGATCAAGATCGCGGCCGAGCGCGCCACCAAGGAAGCCGTGCGCTACGTGCCGCCGCTCGGCTCCTATGACGAATTCTGCGCCCGCTTCCCGTATGACGAGACGGAAGACCAGGCGAACTCGATCGAGGCCGTGCTGAAGGACCTCGAATCGGGTCACCCGATGGATCGGCTGATCTGTGGCGACGTCGGTTTCGGCAAGACCGAGGTGGCGCTCAGGGCCGCCTTTGCGGCCGCGGTCAACGGCGCCCAGGTGGCCGTGGTGGTGCCCACCACGCTGCTGGCCCGGCAGCATTACCGCACCTTTGCGAACCGCTTCGCCGGCCTGCCGGTCAATGTGGCGCAGATTTCCCGCATGATTTCGGCCGCCGACCAGAAGAAGTCGCGCGCCGATATCGCGGCCGGCCAGGTCGACATCGTGGTCGGCACCCATGCGGTGTTGGGCAAGGGCGTCACCTTCAAGGACCTCGGCCTCGTCATCATCGACGAGGAGCAGCATTTCGGCGTGTCGCACAAGGAGCGCCTGAAGGAGCTGCGCACCGCCGTGCACGTGCTGACGCTGTCCGCCACCCCGATCCCGCGCACGCTGCAGCTCGCCATGACGGGCGTGCGCGACCTGTCGATCATCGCGACGCCGCCGGTCGACCGGCTGGCGGTGCGGACCTCCATCTTCCCCTTCGATGCCATGCTGGTGCGCGAGGCCCTGCTGCGTGAGCGCTATCGCGGCGGCCAGAGCTTCTTCGTCTGCCCGCGCATCGAAGACCTCGAGGAAGTGGCGACCTTCCTCCGCTCGCAGGTGCCGGAGTGCAAGTTCATCATGGCGCACGGCCAGATGTCGGCGACCGAGCTCGAAGAGCGCATGACGCATTTCTACGAGGGCCAGTACGACGTGCTGTTGTCGACCTCGATCGTCGAATCCGGCCTCGACATTCCGCGCGCCAACACGCTGGTGGTGTACCGGGCCGACATGTTCGGCCTCGGCGCGCTTTATCAGCTGCGTGGCCGCGTCGGCCGCTCGAAGACGCGCGCCTATGCGCTGTTCACGATTCCGGTCAACAAACCGCCCACCCCCCAGGCTGAGAAGCGCCTCAAGGTGCTGCAGCAGCTCGATACGCTCGGGGCCGGCTTCGAGCTCGCGAGCCACGACCTCGACCAGCGCGGCGCCGGCAATCTGCTCGGCGACGAACAGTCGGGCCACATCAAGGAGGTCGGCTACGAGCTCTACCAGCAGATGCTGCGCGATGCGATCGACGCCCTGAAGGCGGGCGACATCGAGGTGGCCGAGGAAGCGTGGTCGCCGTCCATCACGGTGGGCGTGCCGGTGACGATGCCGGAAGACTACATCCCCGACCTGACGCTGCGCCTCAGCCTTTATCGCCGCCTGTCGACGCTCGACGCCGACGAGGAGATCGAAAGCTTCGGGGCCGAACTGATCGACCGCTTCGGCCCCATGCCCGACGAGGTGCGGCTGTTGTTGAAGCTGGTGCGCGTCAAGGCCTTGTGCCGCCGCGCCCATGTCGAGAAGGTCGACGCCGGCCCGAAGGGCGTCATCGTCGGGTTCCGCGACAACAGCTTCGCCAATCCGGCGGGGCTCGTGAAGCTGGTGCAGGGCGAGGGGCCCTATGCCAAGGTGCGGCCCGACATGCGGATCGCCTTCCTGCGTGAGTTCAACACGCCGGCGGACCGGCTGGAAGGCACGCGGGAGATCCTGGATCGGCTGGTGAAGATCGCGGAAAAGAAGGCGGGGTGACCGAGCGTCCTGCGCCGGCCAAGCTGACGCCGATGGCTGGTGCGGGAGGGCCCGGAACGGAAGACGGGCTCGAGGCGCTGCGGCGGGGCGATCTGGCGGGGGCGCGCCGCCTGCGGCTATCGGGCCTGGATACCTTTCCGCGCGAAATCTTCGGGCTGGCCGAGACCTTGGAGGTGCTCGACCTCAGCGGCGGCACGCTCGACCGCCTGCCCGATGACCTCGGCCGCCTCACCAAACTGCGGGTGTTGTTTTGTTCGAACAACCGCTTCGCGCGGTTGCCGTCCAGCCTCGGCGATTGTCAGGCCCTTGCCCAGGTGGGTTTCCGGGCCGCGGGGCTGCGCGAGGTGCCGGGCGAGGCGCTGCCGCCGCACCTGCGCTGGCTGACACTGACCGACAATGCCCTCGTGAGCCTGCCGGACGCCCTCGGCCAGCGTCCCGCGTTGCAGAAGCTGATGCTGGCCGGCAACCGGTTGACCCGGCTGCCCGACACGCTGGCGGGCGCCGGACGGCTTGAACTGCTGCGCATCGCCGCCAATGCGTTCGAGACGCTGCCGCCCTGGCTCGTCGCGCTGCCGCGCCTCGCCTGGCTGGCCTATGCGGGCAACCCGGTCGAGGCGGCCCCGCCGCGCCGCCCGGGGCTGGCGGTGCCCTGGGCGGCCCTGACGATCGGGCCGTTGCTCGGCGAGGGGGCGTCGGGGCGCATCCACGCAGCGTACTGGCACGGCGGCCACCGGGACGTGGCCGTCAAGTTCTACAAGGGGCCGATCACCAGCGACGGTCTGCCGGAGCACGAGATGGCGGCCTGTCTCGCGGCCGGCGACCATCCGGCCCTGGTGGGGGCGCTCGGCCGCATCGAGAACCATCCCGAAGGCCTGGACGGGTTGGTGATGCCGCGGCTCGCCCCCGGCCTGCAGCCCCTGGCGGGGCCGCCGAGTCTCGAAAGCTGCACCCGCGACGTTTACGCGCCCGACACCCGGCCGACGCCCGTGCAGGTGTTGCGCATCGCGGCCGGTGTGGCGGCTGCCGCCAGCCACCTTCACGCCCGGGGGCTGCTGCATGGCGACCTTTACGCCCACAACATCCTGTGGGATCCCGCCGCCGGGGCCGCGCTGCTGAGCGACTTCGGGGCGGCATCGCGGCTCGCACCGGGGGCCGCCGGGGTGGCGCTCACGCGGCTCGACGTGCGGGCCTATGGCATTCTGCTGGCCGAACTTCACGAGTATTGCGGAGCCCCCGACAGCTTGCCGCCGGCCTTCGGTGAGATCGCACGGGCCTGCCTGTCGGAAGCGGTCGGCGAGCGTCCCGCCATGGCCGAGGTTTCGGCGCTGCTGGCGGCTCTCGAGCCCGTCTGACATTTGGCGCCAGGGACGCGAACCGGTTAAAGTCGGCGCACCGCCTGGGCCGTAGTCCGCGTGGTGTGGGGGAGGATCAAGCATGTCGGGTCGGTTCGATCGGGATGGAGGCCGTCAGGGCGGCGATGCCCGCAGCAAGGCCGAAGCCGCCTTCCGCAAGGTGACCACGAAGCCGGTCGAAGGCCCGATCCCCAAGGCCGCCATCCCGGGGGCCCGTGAGCTCGTGTCGATCCGCATCGACCAGGACGTGCTGGAGCACTTCCAGTCCGAAGGCGCCGGCTGGCAGGATCGCATCAATGCGGCGCTGCGGCAGGCGGCGGGCCTGTGAGACCGGGCTTCCTCGAGGCCTTCGCAGACCCGACGATCGCGGCCCGCACCCGGCACGTCCTCGCCCTCACGGTTCTGGCGGGCGTGCTGGCCCTCGTGGCACCGCGTCTGCTGCCGCGCTCGGTGGCGACTCGCACCGTGCTGGAGCCTGCGGCCCGCAGCGGCTTCGCGGGCCTGTTGGTCGGGCTCGCGTCCCGGCTGGTGGTGCAGCACCACCGCAGCCGGTGGCAGATGGTGGCATTGCTCGGCGGCATGGCGGGGCTCGCCTGGCTCCGGCACCGCGACGGCGAAGCCGTGAGGCCGGGCATCGCCCGCTGGGCTGCCGGATCGGTCGGGGTGTGCCTCGGCGTCGTGGCGGCCAAATGGGCGCTTGAGCCGGGCGTGCTGTCGGACACGCTCGACCAGCTGCGACCCGCGGGAGGCGACCGCTAGACGGCCACGGTGCGGTCCACCCCGCGCTGGCCGGCGAGAAC
>NZ_JARPVX010000122.1:0-7891 GCF_033947565.1 Lichenihabitans sp. Uapishka_5 | reverse complement strand
AGGGGTCGGGATTGGACGCGAAATGGGGGTCGTCGTTGGAAGCGATTTGACAGCCTTGACCTTCAGCCACTCCGAAACGACGCGACCGAACCCGGCCAAATGGGCGAGCTCGATGTCATCGTTCGGTAGGCTGGCGGCCGGCACTTGGTGCCAGGAGGCGCACCAGAGCAGGACGGCGGATCGGAATTCTTCCCCGGTGACCAGGGCCGCGATGCGGCTGTCACGCAGGCGCCGCACGTCGAGCGGCATGAATTGGTAGTCGGCGAGGTCCACGAACGCGGGCACGAGCGGGGCAGGGCTCATGGCTGCCCTCGTGCCTGGTCGGCCATCGTCGAGAAGGCCATGTCGCACCACAGGTGCACGGTCTCTGTCGGCCCGGCCCGGTTCTTGGCCAGGATGATCTCGGCCTTGTTCCTGGCCTCGACCCACGCCGCCACAGCGTCATCCTTCTGGGCGATGAAGTCGGGGCTGTTCTCGATGTGGACGGACTCGCGGTGGAGGAAGGCCACCACGTCGGCATCGGCCTTGAGGTCGCCGGACTCGCGCAGGTCGGACAAGATCGGGCGCTTGTTCTCGCGGGTTTCAAGCGCGCGGTTGAGCTGCACCAGCAGCACGATGCAGACGCCCTCGTCCTTGGCGATCTGCTTCAGCGAGTAGCTGATCTCGCCAACCTCATAGACCCGGTTGCCCTTGTAGCGGTCGCTGGCCTGCACCTGCTTCAGGTAGTCGATGAACACCACGTCGAAGGTGTGGCCCCGCGCCGCCATGCGGGCCTTCTCGGTGCGGACCCGCACCCGGATGTCCGCAGGCGTAAGCCGCGACGGTACGTCGATGACAAGGAGCATGCCGCCGAGGCGTTCCGCCACCCGCTCGAGGCTGAGAATGCCCTGGTGCTCGACCACCTGGCTCATGATGCTCTTGAAGTCGACGCCGCCGCGGCCGGTGTGGCTGAGATCGGCCATGATGCGGGCCATGATCTGTTCCCGGCCGACCTCGAGCGCGAAGCCGAGAACGCCGGCCCCGCGGTGCGCCGCCCGGTTGGCCGAGGCCACGAAGAAGGTGGTCTTGCCGATCGCCGGCCGCGCGCCCAGCACCCAGAGGGTGCTCGGCATGTAGCCGTTTGTCGCCTTGTCGAGGCTGTAGAACCCGGTCGAGACGAGGCGCGCCTTGCGCTTGCCCTCCTGGACCTCGCGCAGGCGGCCGATGATCGCACCAGCTTCGGTCAACGGGTCGAGGCGCGTCGCCTGCATGGCGTTGGCCATGATCGGGTTGAGCCGGGCCACCGCATCGCTGGCGATCGCCGCAGGCTTTACGGAGGCCGGCAGGTCATAGGCCTGTTCCCGCAGCTCGGTCGCGACCTCGATGACGAAGCGTCACTCTGCCAGTTCGCGCACGCCGCGGGCATAGTCCTTGGCCATGATCGGGAGTGCGGATTCGGTGCAGATGCGGGCGATGTATTGCGAGAGGCTCACGCCCTGGGCGATCTCGGGATTGCCGAGGTAGGTCTGCAGGGTGTGGGAGGTCGCGGCCTGGCCGGCACCGATCAGCGTCTTGGCGACGTCGAAGATCCGACGGTGGATCTCTTCCGAGAAGTCGGTGGTGTCGAGGATCGGCGCAACGACGTCGAGGACGTCGTTGCGGATCAGCAGCGAGCCCAGAAGGCTCTGCTCGAGCTCCACGTTGCTCGGTGGTGGCCGCGAGGCGTCAGGAGCCATGGCGTAAGTGTCGCGCGCCATGGTCAGGGCCGGCCCGTGAAGGGGTCGCGGAGCGCGTAACGCTGCGGCGATGACAGGAAGACGTCCAAGAAGGCCTTCCAGGCGTGCCCGGCCGCGATCCCGTCGCTGACCTTCATGGTTTCCTGGCAGCGCTGCGCCGCCGCCTTGTAGGCCTGGAACCGTTCCTCGACGATCACCTCGTCCGGGCGGACGCTGACAAGCTCCACGATGGTGCTCATGCGCCGGCTCTCCTTTGGTCGAGGGCACTCCGCCCCGGTCCGGGCAGGTCCCCCAATTCGACGATGCGTGAGGTCGGCCGCCGGTCGATCATCGGGCCGCCAGTTGCGGTCCGGCTGATGCCGGCGATGATTGGGCCCGTGCTGACGGGCGGCGCAGCGCGCGGCGCGGGCGGCACGTAAACCGGTGCAGCCGGCACGCTGGCCAGCTTCGGCGCCTGGCGCTTCGGCATCTTCTTCGAGGCCTTGAACCAGATCGAGGCCAGGGCTCGCCACACGGGCACGCAGTGGGTCGCGGCGAACAGCTTCGCCTCCTGCTCGCCCCAGTCCGGCAACGACAGGATGGCGGCCGTGATCATCTCGGAGTCGATCTCGCCCGCGAACTCGGGCGTGGTCAGCAAGTGTTCGGCGGCCCGCAGCTGCACGGCGCTGACGGGCGCCGCATCAGTGTTGGCGATCGCGGCCAGGATCCGCTCGACGTCGCCCTGCTCATAGCGGCGGAGCAGGGCGGCGATGGTCTGGATCGCGATGGTCTCGCGGGGTTTATAGGCGTCACGCGGCGGCGGAGCGCGCAGGAGATTGATGCCGTAGGCGGCGCACATGGTGCCGAGCCGCACGGCATCGGCATCGCCCGCCAGCACCTTGGCGGCGTGGAGCTGGGCGTAGCTCAGCGCCAGCCGGTCCTTGTTGACGTTCACGAACAGCCCGGCCCGGTCCTGAATCTTGGCCGCGTCGACGATCATGATCGGCACCTCGGCGATACCGAGCGAGGCGGCGGCGATCAGGCCGTGCTGGCCGTCAACGGCCTCGAGTCCCTCATCGGTCCAGACACAGATCGGCAGGCGCCATAGCCGCCAATCGAAGCTCCCGTAGATGGTAGCTATCAGCTTGCGGCCGCGCTCGCCGATGCTGCGCTGGTAGCGGTCCTCGACGCGGATTTCGGTCGGGGCGATCCAGGTGACCTCGGGGCGCTCACCCTGGGGCGGGACCGGGGTGACGCCAAGGATCTTGATGGGGGCGATTGGGCGCTTGGTCATGAAGGTGAGCCCTCCTGCCGCGCCAGTCCGGCTTCCGCCGATCGCATCTCCTGGGCGGCCACGACCTCGGCGATCAGCGCTAGCACGATGGCGTCTTGCCTCCCCGTGGAGGCCACTCGATAGTGGTCGAAGAGAAGACAAACCCGGTCGGCGACACGCATACGCGCGGTCGATTGCACGAGGTCGATTGCCTGGGTCAGAGCTGAAGGGTCGTTACGCATGGGCATACTCGTCCACACGTGTCCGCATTGCCGGACGGAGCGCATTGCTCTGGAAATCGGCGGCGAGACTGTCCAGGGAGCGACGGAATACTCGCGTAATGCGTTCTTGAACTGCCCCAAGTGCAAGCAGCCAAGTTGCGCAGTGTTTTCGGTGATCGTTCGCAAGCCTTTCGGCGTAGTCGGACAACAGTCGAACAATCCCGCTCACAACATGGACTTGATGAGGCGCGCGGTGAACCAGCAGGGGGTTCCTGCGAACGGAGATCCCACGGACCAGAATTGGGACCTGACTTCCCTGTGGCCAGAAGTGCCGAAGCCTCGGCTGCCCGACAGTCTGCCCGATGAAGTCGCGAAAGCTTTCCTGGCGGGTGAGCGGAACTACCCGCAAGAAAATATGGAGGAGGCCGCTGCCGGATCGTACCGGCGTGCGCTTGATGTCGGCACTAAGCATCTCGCCAACGAGATGCCGGACGCCGACGATTTTGCACGACAGCAACTGAACAACCGCATCGAAATGTTGCGTGCAAGAGGTCGGTTGACACAGGACCTCGCTGACTGGTCGCATCAAATCAAGGGCCTCGGCAATGAGGCCATGCACGCGATGGACGGCATCACGCGCGAGGAGCTGACCGCGTTGCGCGGCTTCACCGAGCTCGTGTTGACCTACCTGTTCACGCTGCCGGGCATGCTGGCGGCTCGGAAGGCCGACGCTGATAAAGCGAAGTGCTGAGGCGCTCTGAACTGCGAGCCGACCGCGCCCTTGCCGGGTACGATCGGCCGCTTCACCATCGTGGGTGCGAACCGAACCGATGGGTGAAGACATGAATGATGACGCGGATCCGTTTAGCATCGACGTGATCGGGATCGAGAGAAAGCCAGCTCGGGCCGGCTTCCACGAGGAAGGAACCGTGATCGTCATGTTTGAAATTCGTCGCCGCAGGCTGCGAGTTGAATTTCCAACGGCTGTGTCGGACGACGTGGACGATGCCGATGTCATCCGAACAGCCAGGGGGAACTTGCACGAGCGCTTCATGGAACTGGCCGCACAGACGAAAGCGTGGGCTCAACTTCCCGCCGGGTCGACGGAGCCCATCGGCTCAGGTCCGGATCGGCAGGGTGACGCCTGAAGCGCATCGGCCAGATGCTCTCGACCAGGATGCGAGCTTCGGCCGTGGAGAGTCGGCCAGCGTTCGTCAGCTCAATCACGAGGTTGATGCCAAGGCAGACGCTGACCGGCGGATCGCCATAGTCCGAATCGTCGAGGCTTTCCTTGCGAGCCAACATGACAAGGAGTTCGGCGTAGGAGGCCATCACTGCACCTCCTCCCGGCTGAGGCGGTGAATGGCGACCTGGATCAACTCCACCCCAAGCCACCCGGCCTCTCCGAGACCGAGGGCCAACACGGCCGCAACGATGACCAGCGTAATCCGCGACATGCGCCGGTCGCTCGGCAGGGCCAGCCACGGCGCGGTGAGCGCGACGAAGCCGGCCGCCTGCCGCATGACGTGCCGGGCGACGGACGTGCGGAGATCAGCGAAGAACGGCTTCAAGGGCGCTGATCCTGGTGATGAGGTCCTGGAACTCGGCGCGGCCGAGGGTGACGGAGGCGGGCTCGATGACGAGGTGCTTGGCGGCGTCCATGGCGCGCTGGTGATCGACCCGGGCCTGCTCCTGGGCCAGGAAACGGCGGTAGCGTTCCTGGAAGTCGAACACGGCGGCGGCCGACCAGGCGCCCGAGCCGTCCCGATACCAGGCCGACTTCAGCCGCCACCAGCTGGGCCGGCCGAGGTTGGTCCACGCCTGCTGAAGCTGCGCCTTGACGCTCATGCCGGCCGCGATCCGGCCAACGGCGCCATGACTGATCGTGAACAGTTCCTCCTCGATTTGGGTGGCGGTCACGTCATACCCCGGCGCGCGATAGGCGAGGTGGATCGAGGGCGAAAGCTTGTCGGACATTTCCGAAACTCCTGATGCGATGGTGAGCCATCGACAGGGTTCGGGGAGACGGATGGGGATGGGGACTGACCGGCGCGGAGGTCGGGCAGCGATGAGTGTGGGCAGCAGCCGACGACGATGCTGGGGAGCGGGCGCGTCGGTGATGCTGTTTGTGCAAGGTCAACCATGGTTTGGAGGCCGTGCTTTGATTGCTCAAAGGGTGATGCGCGCCGACGACAAACTTCAAGCACAACGCCTTTCTTTGGCAGGGGCGGGATACAGGTCGGGACGAAGCTCGTGTCGCGGCACGCCTGTAAGCCTTTCGACCTCCAGAACACGCAGTGGCGGCACCATTTTCCACTGCGATAGCGCCTGGGCGGTGATGCCTAAAAGAGATGCCAAACGACGGGCGGTCTTAGTGGACCGGACAGCCGCAATGAGTGCTGGATCTCTTTCGCTCATGGAGGTGAAGTATAACTTCATGATGCGGAGTCAAGTAGCGGTTTATGGACGTAGTGTCAGGCTGAGCTTTATATGTGAAGCATGATCGACAGCGCACGCATCAAACAGGCACGTACGGACAAAGGACTGTCGCAGCGTGAACTCGCAGAAGCGATGGACGTCAGTGTGCAAGCAGTCTCGCAGTGGGAGCGTGGCAAAACGATCCCTGAATATTCTCGTTTCAACATGCTGGCCAATATTTTAGGAGTTTCTCGAAATTGGCTTGAAGGAAGTGATGCGAATAAAGAGAACTTTACTATTGAGACCAATGGAGAGAAAAACTTCAGGGTTCCTGTTTTGTCGGACATTGCGAGTTCAATAAACTTCAGCCCATCGATAGTAGCGTCTCCAGACGCTCAACCATCTTATCTAGGAACAATATCGACAAAAAAAGCCATAGGTCAGGCTTTTTCATTCTATAATAAGGACTCATCACTTGGTTTAGACATTCAGGTCGGAGATCTGCTTGTTTTTGACAATGGAGTTATTGCCGAAAAAGGCGACTACATACTAATTTTTAATTATTTGAACTGGATAGATACTATGTGTGTGCGAAGACTGGACTCCGTCATTGCTAGTGAGGGATCTCCCTTTCCGACTATTATGCTCCGACATCCAGGGCAGGCTGAGGGTGCATCTGCCTTCGGAGGTTCCGGCGTTCCTGCATCCATCATTGCTGTGCTGATTGAAATTCGCCGCTACCCACGGGAAAAGCGGAAGACGTGAAGCGAAGATTGACGACGATAATAAAGTGTTGCTTTATACCCCTCGTCACCACCGACGAGGCCTACCGTGCCCGAATCCTTTGCCCCGCTCCCGCCCATCACGAAGACCGCCATAGGCGGCCGCACCATTCCGACCGTCGACGCCCGCAAGACGCATGCCTACCTGGGTGTGGGCCGCGACTTCTCGACCTGGATCAAGGATCGCATCGCCAGCTACGGCTTCGTCGAGGGCGAGGACTACGTCAGCTTTGAGGATCTGAGCTCCCCCGTTTCGGGGAGCTCAAAGGCTCGAGATCGGGTGACGACCGAGTACGCCCTGACCCTCGATATGGCCAAGGAACTCGGCATGGTTGATCGCTCGCCGCGAGGCCGGGCCATCCGACGCTATTTCATCCGGTGTGAACGCAAAGCGCAGCAGCGCGCGCAAAAGCCGCTGTCCGCCATTGCCGAAGACCGCGCCCTGAAGCGCGTCCGCGAGGCGCGCCTGTCGCTCGGCATCCAGGCAGCGCAGCAGGTCTGGCGCGAGTCCGGCCTCGCGATCCCCAAAGGCTTCGAGTTGCCCGAGCAGCCTGACCTGCTCGACCGCGCCAGCGGCCAGAAGCACTGAGGCGCGCGATGACCGACATCCCCGAACCCCAACGCCTCGCCTGGACGCAGATCAAGTTCGTGCGTCAGATCCAGGACCTCGCCGTGACGATCGTCGCGTCCGATGAGTCGCCGTCTCCCGAATACATCGTGCTGATCGTCGGCCCACCGCTTGGGATGTCCGAGGTGACCCGATGCGACCGGTCGGCGGGCGGTGCGCTTGCCGCGATCATCGACAAGGCCGACCTCGTCGCTGACGTGCTCGAGATCGCGGAATGCAGCTGGGCGCCCCCGGCCGAGGCTGAGATTGGGAGGCCCGCATGACGGCCTTCCACAAACCCAGCGGCTTCGGGGTTGCGATTATGGCCGGCCTCGGCCTGCTGATCGTCCTGGTGTTCCTCGGCGGCTGGGCGTTTGGCGAATGAGCGCGTCAGCCGTCGTCGACCGACCGCAATGCCTCTTACTCGCCCGGCAGATGAGGGGTGCGTCCGAACCGCTGATCGAAGGCGTGCACCCGGTGGCGCACCCACATGGCAACGCCGCCGAAGAAGACCACGACGGCCGCCAGGATCTCGAGCTGTTCCTTGTTGAGGATCATTCCTCGCTCCTCAGCAGCCGGAACGTCAGGTGCGCCATCAAATGTAGTGTGAACGCGACGAAAAGCAAAATCAGGGTGTCGGCCGACGCAAGGGAGCCGGTGTGGTTCACGCCCGGCACGATAATCGCGGCACCGAGGATGGCCAGCGCGACGGCGTTCAGGCTCGTCGCGCTCAGCTTCACGCTTTCGTTGTTCCGCTTGGCGGCGAGCCGCCTACGGGCATCCTCGTTCTTCACGCGCCGACCGGCCTCCACGGCGCCGTCCTAGCCCGGATCCGCCAAGCTGAGGGTCCCCCGGTTTCTCCTCCAGTTTCAGAGTGAGTATCCGGCGTTCATTCG
>NZ_JARPVX010000121.1:0-7944 GCF_033947565.1 Lichenihabitans sp. Uapishka_5 | reverse complement strand
GACAGCGACCATGGCCGGCTGATCGGCCTGCTCGAAGCCGGGGAAGACTGGACCGCCGCCCAGGACGCCACTGCCATCGCCCTGACGCCCGCCGCCTGCTACCCGCTCTACCCGACCGTGGCGGCCCAGGGGCCGCTGGCGGCCGAGGGGGTGCTTTACGAGCTGTCGTCTTATTGCTTCCGGCACGAGCCGTCGCAGGACCCGGCCCGGATGCAGCTGTTCCGCATGAAGGAATTCGTGCGCATCGGCACCCCCGAGGCCGTGCTGGCGTTCCGGCAAACCTGGCTCGAGCGCGGCCGGGCCCTGATCGAGGAGCTGGGGCTGCCCTGCGTGGTGGACCGCGCCAACGACCCGTTCTTCGGCCGCGCCGGCCGCATGATGCGCAACAACCAGCGCGACCAGGGGCTGAAGTTCGAGCTGCTGATTCCCGTCACCAGTGACGCGGCGCCGACCGCCTGCTTGTCGTTCAACTACCACCAGACCCATTTCGGCCAGCTGTGGGGCATCCACTTCGCCGACGGGTCGCCGGCCTCCTCGGCCTGTGTCGGCTTCGGGCTGGAGCGCACCGCCCTGGCGCTGTTCCGCCACCACGGCACCGATGTGGAGCACTGGCCCGAGGCGGTGCGCCGCGTGCTGTGGGGCTGAGCCCGGCCATGCCGGCCGTTCCTGAGCCCGCAGCGCCGAGGCCGCTCGCCCCGGCGGTATTCCCCGGACTCGATCCGGCGACGCACCGTTGCCACGCCCTGCACGGCCCCGAACGGGCCTGGCCTGACACCAATTGTTACGTGGACCTGCTGGTCGAGGTGCTGGCGGCACGCGGCTTCGAGCCGCGGGCGGCGCTCGGCTTCACGCTGGCGCAGGACTACGAGGGCGACCACTTCACCTTTTTCAAGATGCCGGCCGCCGACCTGGTCCGGCTGTATGGGCTCGAGATCCTCGAACTGGCGCTTTATGACGACCTCGAGGCGCATCTCGCCACCCAGGTGCGGCGTGGCCGGCTGCCGCTGGTCGAACTCGACAGCTTCCACCTGCCCGACACGCGGGGCGTCAGCTATGGCCGCAGCCACGCCAAGACCACGGTGGGGGTGAACCGCATCGACCCGGAGGCGCGGCGCCTCGATTATTTCCACAATGCCGGGCTGTTCCGGCTGGAGGGCGACGACTACGACGCGCTGCTGAAGCCCTACCGGCCGGGCGACCTGCCACTGCTGCCCTATGCGGAGATCATCAAGTTCGATGTCGGGCCGCCGGCCGCCGACCCGGTCGCCACGGCCCGCGTACTGCTGGCCGAGCACCTGGCCCGTCGGCCGCGCCGCAACCCGTTCCGCGCCTGGGCGGACGAACTCGGGCGCGACACGGAAGCGCTGGCGCGCCGGCCGGAAGCCTACTTCCACGCCTATGCGTTCAACGTGCTGCGCCAGTTCGGCGCGAACTTCGGCTGCCTGCAGGCCCATTTGGCCTGGCTGAGCGAGGCGGGGGAGACCGGCCTCGCACCCGCCGAAGCGGCGGCGGACGCCATCGCCCAGGAGGCCAAGCTGCTGCAATTCCAGCTCGCCCGCGCCGCCGCACGCAACAAGGTCGCGGAGGTCGGAACCGCCGTCGAGCGCCTCGCCGTTCACCACGACGCCCTCATGGCGACGTTGCTGCAGCACGACGGTCCGGCGGCGGATCGCCGACTGGCCGCCTGAGATGCGAGCCGGCGAGAGCCCGCTCGACACCAACTGGATCCTGGCTCTGTCGTCGCCCGGCGCCTGGGCCACCCCGGCCGACGCGGCGATCGGGGCATGGTTGCCGGCCGTCGTGCCGGGCACGGCCGCCGAAGCGCTGGAGCGCGCCGGGCGCTGGACCCGCGACGCCCCTGCCCCCCTGCACGACCAGGACGTCTGGTACCGGACGGAGATCGACCGGCAGGGGCCGGCGACGCTGGTGTTCGAGGGCCTCGCCACGATCGCCGAGGTCTGGCTCGACGACGCCTTGCTGGCCTGCTCGGAGACGATGTTCCTGCCGCTTCAGGTGCCGGTGGACCTCCGGGGCCGACACCGGCTCACGCTGGCATTCCGCGGCCTTGCGGCCGACCTCGCCGGTCGCAAAGGGCCCCGCGCGCGTTGGCGCACCCGCATGGTCGAGGATGCGCGGCTGCGCTTCGTCCGCACCACGATCCTCGGTCATGCGCCCGGCTGGTGCCCGCCCATCCATGTGGTCGGGCCATGGCGGCCGGTGCTGATCCGGCCGGCGGCTGCCATGGAAATCCTGGCGTTCCGCGGCGTCCTGTCCGGTCGCCACGGCCTCGTCGAGGCGACGATCCGCCTGCCGGATTGCGGTCCGGATACAGCCCCGAGGCTGACCGGCGGCACCCATGCGACCCCGATGCACCGCGACCCCGACGGGCTGTGGCGGGGCCGGCTCAGCATCCCCGAACCCCGATTATGGTGGCCCCGCACCCACGGGACGCCGCACCTTTACGACGTGCAGGTCGAGATCGACGGCATCGAACACCCGCTCGGCCGAACCGGATTCCGTTCGATTGCGGTCGATCGAGGCCCCGACGGGGCCGGTTTCACGCTGATGGTGAACGACACCCGGGTGTTCTGCCGCGGCGCCTGCTGGACGCCGGACCTCGTGCGGCCGGGCGGATCGCGGCAGGACCTCGAACCGGTGATGCGCCTGCTGGCCGACGCCCACGTCAACATGCTGCGGGTCGGCGGCACGATGGTTTACGAGGGCGACGCGTTCCACGCGTTGTGCGACGAACTCGGCATCCTGGTCTGGCAGGATTGCATGCTGGCGAATTTCGACTACCCGCGCGACGACGCCTTCATGGCAGGCCTTGCGGCCGAGGTCGCGGGGGTGCTGCGCCGCACCGCGGCCTCGCCGTCGCTTGCGGTCCTGTGCGGCGGCAGCGAGGTCTTGCAGCAAGCCAGCATGATGGGTTTGCCGCCGGATGCCGCTGCCCACCCGTTCGTCGACGAAGCGCTGCCGGCCCTCGTGGCGGCCGAGCGGCCCGATGTGGTTTTCGTGCCCGGGTCGCCGTTCGGCGGTGCCCTGCCGTTCGTGGCGGATCGCGGCGTGTCGCATTATTACGGCGTCGGGGCCTACCGGCGCCCTCTCGAAGATGCCCGGAGCGCCGGGGTGCGGTTCGCCGCCGAATGCCTCGCATTCGCGAACCTGCCCGACGACGCGACCTTGCGGCGTCACGATCTTGATCCATCCCGCGATCCCCAGGGCTGGGCCGCCCGGGTGCCGCGCGATCGTGGGGCCGATTGGAGCTTCGAGGACGTCCGCCACCATTACATGACGCGCCTCCACGGCATCGATCCCCTGGCGCTGCGGGAGGCCGACCCGCAGCGCTACCGCGACCTGTCGCGTGCCACCACGGCGGCCGTGACCGAGCACACCTTCGACGAATGGCGCCGCCCGGGCTCACCCACGGCCGGCGGTCTCGTGTGGTTCGCCCGCGACCTCGGCATCGGTCCCGGGTGGGGCGTCATCGATGCGGATGGGCGGGCGAAGTCGAACCTGCATGCGATGCGCCGCGCTTTCGCGCCGCTCCGCCTCAGCGTGACGGACGAGGGCGTCAACGGCCTGGCGTTGCATGGCATCAATGACGGCGCCGACCCGGTCGAGGGCCGGCTCGTCCTGCGCTGTTTGCGGGCCGGCGCCGTGCGGGTCGCGGAGGGCGGTCGCGACGTAGTGCTGCCGGGCCGCGGCGGCCTCACGCTGACGGCCTTTGCGCTGATGGGCCAGTTCTTCGACGCCGGCGCCGCCTATGGGTTCGGCGATGCCCCGCATGACACTGTCTGGGTGACGCTGGAACACGCGGGCGTGGTGCTGGCCGAAACCCACTGGCTGCTGCCACCCGGCTCCGGCACGCTGCCGCCGGAACCACCCGTGATCGCGGTCGGCCGCGACGGCACGGGATGGTGGCTGACCCTGCGGGCCACCGCGACGCTGCGGGCGGTGGTGATCGACGACGACGCCCTGATGCCGGACGACGCCGGCTTCCACCTGTGTCCCGGCCATACTCGCCTGGTGCGGCTGATGGCGCCGCCGCATGCGCCCGAGGCGACGCCCCGCGGGATGGTCCGGGCCCTCAACCTCGCGGCGCCCGTGCCCTACGGTCTCAACACATGATCGTGCGGGTCTTCTCCGGGCGTCCCTGATAAGACGGAGCGGTGGCCGCCCGCAACGGCGGATCGAATCGAGTGGGGCAATGGTTCAATCGGCGGATCGCGGTCGCGGATCGCTCCTGCGTTGGGGACCGGCCGTGGCGGGGCTCACGCTCGTGGGGTCGCTGGCCTTGGCCGGCTGGGCTTTCACGCGCGACCACGCCCATGAAGCCGCGATCGAGCACCACCGTGCCACCGTGGTGACGGCCGAACGTCTCCTGTCGGCCCTGAAAGATGTCGAGACCGGCGAGCGCGGCTTCATCCTCACCGGCCGGGAACCCTATCTCGAGCCCTACCAGTCCGGGCATGACGCGGCCATGCGTGACCTCGACCGCCTCGACGGCCTGCTGGCGGAGGCCAGGAGCGCGCCCTTGCGAACCCTTGTCACGGCCCGGCTGGCCGAGGCGGAGAACGGCATCGAGACCTATCGGGCGGGCGGGCGGGAAGCCGGGGCCGCCAGCATCGCCACCGATCGGGGCAAGGCCCTGATGGACCAGGTGCGGCAGGAGATCGCCCAAATCCAGGACAAGGCCGAGGCCGCGATCGCCGTGGCCCGCAGCAGCGGCGAAACCGACGACGCGCTGCGGCTCGTGTCGTCGATCGGCTTTGTTCTCGCTTGCGCGGTTGCGGCCGTGCTGGCGGTGCTGCGGCGCCGCGAGCAGCAGCGCACCCAGCACCTGTTCGAGGGCGTGCTCGAGAATGCGCCTGTCGGGCTCGGCATCCTCGATCCGGCGCTGCGCATCCGCCATGTCAACCCGGCCCTCGCCCGCATGAGCGAGCGGGCCCTGAGCGCAACCCCCGGAATGAGCATCTGGGATGTGATCCCCGGCTTGCGCGCCACCTTGGAGTCCCGGCTGCAACGGGTGGCCGAAGGTGGGCGCGCCGCCAATGTCGAGGTCGACGCCAGCAGCAACACCAAGGCGGACGAAACGCGGTCCTACCAGGCGACCTTCTACCCCCTCGGGCAAACGGCAGGCGCCTCGGACGGCGTCGGCATGGTGATCGCCGACGTCACGGCCCGCAAACGTGCCGAGCGGGCGACGCGCGAAAGCGAAGAACGCTTCCGCAGCCTGATCGAGGCCAGCGCCGCGATGATCTGGACCACCGACCAAGAGGGCGCCTTTGTCCGGGCGCAACCAAATTGGATGCGGTTCACCGGCCAATCCGAAGCCGATGCGATGGGATGGGGGCGCCTCGCCTGCCTGCACCCCGACGACAGGGCCTTTACGGCCGAAGCCTGGCGGAAGGGGCGCAGCGAAGGCCGCCCGATCGTGCTCGAGAATCGTCTCAAGCGGCATGACGGCGCTTATCGCCACATGGCAGTCAGCATCGTTCCGGTGCGGGAAGACGATGGCACGATCCGCGAATGGGTCGGGTCCCATACCGACATCACCGACCGCAAGGAGGCCGAACTGGCCCTGGCGGCCGCCAAGGAGGCCGCCGAAGCCGCCAACCGGGCCAAGAGCGCCTTCCTGGCCAATATGAGCCACGAATTGCGCACGCCGTTGTCGGCCGTGATCGGCTATAGCGAGATGCTGGAGGAGGAGGCCGAGGATATCGGGCAGGAGGGCATGCTGTCCGACCTCGGCAAGGTGAAATCCAACGCCAAGCACCTGCTCAGCCTCATCAACGACGTGCTCGACCTCAGCAAGGTCGAGGCGAACCGCATGGATGTTTCGGGCGAAACCATCGACATCGCCAGCTTCGTGCAGGAAGCGGCCTCGACGGTCGACGCCCTGATCCAGGCCAAATCCAACACCCTGGTGGTGGACGTCGATCCGTCGGCCGGCCTCATGCACACCGATGCCGTGAAGCTGCGCCAATGCTTGTTCAACCTGCTGGGCAATGCCGCGAAATTCACCGAGAACGGCACCATCACGATCCAGGCGAGCCGCAGCCGCCAGCAGGGCGCCGACTGGGTGATCTTCGCGGTACGCGACACCGGCATCGGCATGACGCCCGAACAACTGGCCCGGCTGTTCCAGCGCTTCCAGCAGGCTGACGAAAGCACGACGCGGCGGTTCGGCGGCACAGGTCTCGGGCTCGCGCTCAGCCGTGCCTTTGCGCAATTGCTTGGCGGCGATGTATCGGTCGAGAGCCAGGAAGGCCACGGCAGCTGCTTCACCATCAAGATCCCGGCGACGTTGCCCCGGCCCGACGCCGAAGCGGCGGCGCGGGAAGCCGCCACCCTGGTGCCGCAAGGCACGGGCGACCTCGTGCTGGTGATCGACGACGAAGCGTCGCAGCGCGATCTGCTGACCCGCTTTCTGACGCGTCAGGGCTTTTCGGTGCAATCCGCCGCCGACGGGGAACGCGGCCTCGAGTTGGCCCGCACGTTGACGCCGCGCGTCATCCTGCTCGACGTGATGATGCCCGGGCTCGACGGCTGGTCGGTGCTGCATGCCTTGAAGGCCGATGCGATTACGGCGGCGATCCCGGTCGTGATGGTGAGCTTCGTGGCCGATTCCGCGCTGAGCGCCAGCCTCGGCGCCACAGGGTCGATCTCGAAGCCGGTGGATTGGGGCCGGCTCAAGATCATCATGGACCGCTTCCACAGCGAGGGGGAACAGGCGGATGTTCTGGTCGTCGACGACGACCCCGACATGCGCAATCGTCTGCGTACCGTGCTGGAAAAGACCGGCTGGAGCGTCAACGAGGCCGCCAACGGCCAGGAGGCGCTGGACCAGGTGGTGCAGGCACGGCCGCACCTCATCCTGCTCGACCTGACGATGCCGGTGATGGACGGCTTCTCGTTTCTGCATCGGCTGCGCGCGGTGCCGGGCTGCGCCGACGTCCCGGTTGTGGTGTTGAGCGCCCGCGACATCACGGATGAAGAGCGGCGCGAGCTCGATGGGGCCGATTCGATCTTTCGCAAGGGCGAAACCAGCATGCGGGACATCACGACCGAGCTTCGGCGCCTCGAAAGCCGGAGCCGGGAAGGCCAGGACCCCGCCCCGGTGGCCTGACGCGGTGGGTGCCCTTCGGCCGATGACACGCGTCGCCTTGCGGCGACCGGACAGCTTGCGCCGGTCGCCATGGCCAGCCATGTCCCAGACCATCGTCACGCGAGGCCACCCATGCCGCTCAGCCCATCGCTCGCCCTCGTCGGATTTCTGGCTGCCTCCGTGGTGGCGGCTTCGAGCGGTGTCGTGTTCCGCCCACCGCCCTGGTACCGGTCGATCGCCAAGCCGCGCTGGACGCCACCCAACTGGGTGTTCCCTGCCGTATGGACGCCCTTGTACGGCCTGATCGCCCTGTCGGGGTGGCTGGTCTGGCGGCACGGGGGGCTGGCGCCGCTACCTTTCGGCTTCTTCGCAGCCCAACTGGTGTTCAACGCGCTCTGGTCGGCGCTGTTTTTCGGCTTGCGTCGGCCCGACCTAGCCTTCGTCGATCTGGTCCTGTTGTGGCTGTCGATCCTCGCCACCCTGGTTTCCTTCGCGTCGATCGATGGCGTCGCGGCGGTTCTGCTGGTGCCTTATCTCGCCTGGGTAACGGTAGCGGGCGCTCTCAATGTTGAGGTTTGGCGCCGCAATCCTACGCCGCTTCGCGCGATCTAGCCGGCCTGTCCGGCAGCCCGGCGACGATCGGAGGCCAGCAGCATCGCAAGCGTTTATATGAATATTTAATTTCATCTTCATGAAAACATGCAGCACAGTGCCGTGCATAGCCCAATACTCATTTTCAGACCGAATCATGCTCACATTAGTGCGAAGCATAGTATCGGACGCAGAGCTTCTGTCTTGTCCGGTTGAAACACTGTCGGACACGGCGGATTTGT
>NZ_JARPVX010000120.1:0-8163 GCF_033947565.1 Lichenihabitans sp. Uapishka_5 | reverse complement strand
TCGGTGTGAACCGACAGGGCGCGGGCTACTCACTACGAAGGACGGGCCTGCAAAAAGGCCGCACAAAGCCGTGGCAAGAAATTCCTTGCAATCACTCCGGCTATGGGGGAAACTGGTTTTGCTTAGAAACTCAGTTTTGTCCGCTAGCCGGACTATCAGAAGCCCGCCCCATCGGCGGGTTTTTGTGTATCTGGGCCTAAGCCTCTCCTGGTTCGTGCCCCAATGTGAATCAGGGCGGTTCACCCGCCATGGTGCCGGAACCTTCCTGCTTCATCAAGAAGTTATTGAAACCACTAAAGATTTGAATTCCATAAGAAAACCAAGGCATCGGGCTTAGACGGCCCTCGGTGGTGCCGGCCCTGCCTGGCCGCTCGGTTTGGCCGAGTCGCGGCCTCTTCCCTTGACCTTATCCAGCTCGGCCGCGTGGTCCTGCATCTGGGCGCGGGCGCTGTCCTTCATCATGGCGAGCATCACGGCCAGCTCGGCGCGGGCGTAGCGGCGTTCGTCGGCATGGCGGGCGCGGAGCGCGAGCACATCCTGTTGCAGGGTGCGGCGGTCAACCATCTGCGTGTCGACAAGCGCCTGGTCCTCGTCACGGTCACGGAGGCGCGAAGCCGCTTCCTCCTGACCGTTCTGTTCGGACAGTCGGCCGCGCTTGCCGCTGACGCGATCCCACAGCCCCATAAGGCCGGTGCGCAACCGCACGGCGCGGTGTGCATCTTCCTGGGCGCGACGGGCTACCTGGTATGCCAGCAAGGCCAAACGGCCAGCACGGTGCGCCTGGCGCAGGGCGGCGAGCCTGGCCGCGAGCGGCTGCCTCTGACGCGCCTGGACCACCTTCAGGTCGGCCAGGCGATGCTCGACGGCCGCCGTCATCCGGACGGCCAGCACGTCGTGCACCTGGTCAATCGTCGGCAACGTCTCGGGCTTGCCGAGGCGCGCCTGGATATCGGCCTTCTTCAGCCCGGAATAGCGGGTGAGGCTCAACGCCTCGCCGCTATGATGGACGACGACGAAGCCGCGCCGATCGCCACGCGCCAGGGTGAGGGCCTGGCGCTCAAGGGCTGCCTCGAAGCTGGCGAGATTGTCGGACACCTCCCAGGCCTGGCGGATGATCTGCTTGAGGTCGCGGGGATCCTCACCCAACCGTTTCGCCTGCTGCCAGGTCGGGCGGTCGTAGTTGAGCGGGTCGGCCTGGCGCTCGTCGCGGATGCCGGCCGGCGGCTCCAAGCCCAGCTCGGCATAAAGCATCCGGCTCACGTCGCGGAGCTTCAGACGGGAATGGGAGAGTGGGAGCGCCCGGCCGCGCTCGGCGTCGATCCGCGACCAGACGCAATGCGCATGGCGGCGGCCCTCCTTCTCGTGGAATACGATCGCACGCGGCTGAGCGGACAGACCGGGAAACTTCGCCTCAATCGCGCCGGCTGCCATCTCGTACTGATCGAAATGCACCAGGGCGTCGGCTGGCGGGTTCAACGACACGGAGAAGAAGGGCTGCCGGCACCGCGTACCGATCGCGGCGGCCTCGATCTCAAGAAAAGCCCCAAGGAGGTCGCCTGACACGAAGCTGCGCAGCTCGTGCACGGTCACATGGTCGTTGTCGCGGACGTTGGCGAGGTGCGCCGCCAGGCTGCGCCCACCACTCCGCTGATTGCCCTTCAGGATCACGGATGGAAGTCGGCCGGCGGCGTGATGCTGAGCGCCCGCATCACCGAGTCCCGCATCCATCTGACGTCAGCCGCGGCATCCTCCAACGTGCGCCGTTCCGGCCAGGAACCGGCGTTGGCCTGATGGGCGAGCTGGTTGACGTTGGAGCCAATCTTGCCGAGCTGGGCCATGAGGCGGGACAACTCGACCTGATCCACGGTCGGTCGGCGCGAGCTGCGGGGCGGTTTCGCATCGAGCGCGGCGGCTTTGAAGAAGCCGCCAAGCGACAGGCCGGCACGATCGGCGCGGGCCTCAGCCTCGGCGCGCTCGGCGTCCGTCATGCGAATGGCGAAAGGATTGCGTCGCGTGGCTCGTGCCATGGCGCGGTCAACGCCTGCCGGGCGGGTCCGGCTTTCGGGTTCCGAGGGGGCGAAAGCGCCCCTTCGGTCAGGGTGCCGGGATGACATGCCCGGCTCGTGGGTCCAGGGGTGCGAAAGCCCCTGGTCGGGTCCCGGCCGAAGGCTCCGGGTGAGGGGTCCAGGGGCGCAACGCCGCCTGGTCTGGGTGCCGGGCTGAAAGGCCTGGCTTTGGGGGATGCAACGGGGGGCGAAGCTCCCCTTGCCAAGGTGGGCGTGGTGTAACCACGCACATCTTGCGGTAGTAACCAGACCGATATTAGTTCATTGCTATTAAAGATTGCATAATGCCGCTGCCAGGTGGTGCCAGCCATGGCCATGCTGGTGCTGTCGGCAGTGGAAGTCGAGAGACGTTGCTCGTCAAACAGAGCCGTTTTTGGGAACCAAAAACACATCTGGCTACCCGTACGCCAGCTTATGGCGGTTACTAGCCGACCCCGCAAAAGTTGACGGCCTATCCCTAAAAGTGCAACTATTGCATTGTGAGGATGAGTTTGCATGCCGACATTGAAACGCTTCGGCGCGGTCAGCGTGCGGATGTATGCCGACGATCATAGGCCGTCGCACTTCCACATTGTGGGACCGGACTTCCAGGTGCTGGTGCGGATTTCGGATTTGGAGGTGATCGCAGGCGAGGCAAGACCGGCCCAGATCGCGGAGGCTATGGCCTGGGCGGTCGCTCATCGAGAAACGCTAGCCCTTAGGTGGGCGGAACTGAACGAGAGAGGCTGAACCCATGCCAAGAAAGGCACTGCCCCGCATCACAGCCGTGTCAGCGGATGCGGTCCCGCTGACGCTACGCGTACATTGGGACAAGGGCGGAGAGAGCCGCGTGGACGTGTCCCGCATGGTTTCCACGTTCCGCGTTTACGAGCCGCTGCGCCATTCCCCGGAGATGTTCGGGCGCGTGCAGGTCGGCGAGCATGGCACGGATGTCATCTGGACCGACGATATCGACATGGCTGCGGACACGCTGTGGCAACTGGCCCGGGAGCAGGCCGGCACCACAATGTCGCCGGAAGCCTTTCGGCATTGGCGTGAAGGACGATCCTACACACTCGACAATGCGGCCCAGGCGCTCGGGCTCAGCCGCCGCATGGTGGCCTATTACGAACAGGGCTCGAAGCCGATCCCTCGCGTGGTAGCCTTGGCGACCCGTGGCCTTGACCTGATGCGCTGACCGCATGGTTGCATCCAAACCCAATGTGGAGCGATGGCTACGGGAATTAGTCCTGCCGACTGCTGCTGCCATGACAACCGATTCAGGGCGTGGTGTGCCGATAGCAAGGGTCTTTGCCGAGCTGCGTGACATTCATGCGCAACGGTTGGAAGACCGGGCACCCCTAAGCACAGGGCCACAGGACCGGGCAAAATTGCAGTTGGAAGACAGCGAAAGCTGACAGGTTGAAAACCGGCCCAAGTGTAATTTTGCGTAAGTGCGCCATTGCTGGTTCGGCCCTGCCGGACAGCCGGAACGGCGGCACCTGAACGCGCCAGGCGCGTAGCCCGAAGGGCGGCCAGGTCGAGGGCAGCCGTCCCGGCCGACATCGTTGCGAGGTGCTGGGGGCGCCGCCCCCAACGCCGCAGCAAGGGGCGGGTCCTCGCCGTCCTCGCCATGCTCGGGCCGAATGGCCTGCGCGTGGCTCCGGGCGGCTCCGGTCCCGGGCCGTTCCAGCCCGCCCTTGCCGCTCTGCCCCCCGCGTTCGCCACGTGGCAGGGGTGCATGACACATGCACCCTGTCTGACAAAATAGGCTCGCATTTCGCCACAGGAGCCCGCTGAAGGCCCTCTGAAGATGTCGCCGCTACATCCATAGCCTGGGAAAGCCGAGAGGCCCTTCCACGGTCAGATTTAGGGCAGTGATTGAGGCTTAAGCCGCGCTGCTGAATAGCCGTCGCCAGAAACTCTGCTTAACGGACGGCACGACCTTGGCAGGCTTCGGCGTCATGCGCTCTAGCAGGTCGAGCAAGTGCCGCCGGTTGGTTTCAGTTTCCTCGGTCAGCCGGGATCGTAGCTGCTCGATCTCGGCCGAGGAGGCCTCGTTGCAGGCGGTCAACGTAGCTATGGCAACCTCAAGTCGCTGCGCCGTCTCGGTGCGGTCGTCCGCTTTCGCTTGAAGGGCGGCACACTCACTGCGCTTCCCTTCCAACTCCGCATTCAAAACCTGAATTGTAAGTTCCAAACCCTTGATAGCGCTTCCAATTGGAGGTTCCATTGGAGCTTCCAATTCTAGTTTTGGAGCTTCCAAAGCCTTAGAAGGTCTGCGGTCATTGGCGGCCTTTTCAGGATCCAGCCAAACGAACCACTTGCCGCTATTATCCTTGTCGTACCTGTATCTTCCCTTAGCAGCACGGGCGCGAACAGTGTTCGGATGCACACCTCCAAGAAGCTGCGCGGCCTCTTCCAAACTATACCGCTGTTCGCCCAACTGTAACCTCCATTGTAACTTCCATTGGAGGCTACATTGTAAGTTACAATTTGAGGCACAGAACTGGTTAATGAAAAGTTATCAGGAACAAAGTTGATGGCATAATGGCCGTTATCGTGCGCGCATGACGTTGTAGAAGCAAAAAAATAGGTGCGTTATGATCTTTCCCGACCAAATCTGAATTCCGCATAGGTTGGACCAGAGCCTCCCAATGTTGCGGCTGCCCTAGTCAGGAGCTCACAGGCATCCGCCAGTTATTGTCAGGCGAAAACGGCCAGCCGCCTTTTGGGGTTCTTCCTTGAGAAACACTCGCACCAACCTTTGTATCAACGTAAACATCGAGCGATGAAAAAGCCTCAAAAATAGAGTTCAACGACCGAACTGGATAGGTTGATGCCGATTTCATATACCGGAACTCAAACGAGGCATGATGATCATTTAGATAATCTACTAGGAAATCCGCACCTTCGTTTATTAGACCATCTGCCTTGGATTTTTCTAAAAGATTAGAAAGATTGTGCCGTAGATTAGGACCCCGAAGTTCGTTTTCGTCATGTCCAGTAAAATACAAATAAGACTTCAAATAAAGCTCTACTGCAAACCCAGCGAGCATATGAAATGCGAGAACGAATGGTATGTCGTCCTCAGTCTGCTGTCGCGTATTGCCACCCATTATCGCCGCCATCGACTGAACATAACCGAGCGCCACGACATAGGCTCTGGCCGCATCTGAGTGCATTTCGTCTCCCATGTGAGCGAAGATAGGCAAGTTACCATATCATCGGTCGCTTCCTTTGTGCGACAGGATTTCTTGTGCAGGACTCAAGACCGATGTACCACGCGGACGGCCTTGACGTGACAATGGCTTAGCTGGTGCAAATGTCAGGTGCGCCGCTGTTTAAAAGGAACGGTTTTGGACCTACCTGCCGGCTGCTTGAGCCGCCGTGTCGATCCAATTTCCGATCTGGCTGTGACCGCTGCTAGCCCAATCGTAAATCCTCACACAGTCGGACAACCGCACTGGCACGGCGGTTCGAGGCGGGGTCATGTACGATGGCACTGATACGGCAATTTGGTGCTTCTGGTACTGCTTCCACGTGTAACTACCGTTGATGGACACCCTCTCTGCGAGGTAGAAATTTCCGTTGTCTGACTTGTAAAGCCCGAGGTAGCGCATTGGGTTCTCGCCGAGAGGGTGCGAACCTTGCGACTGGTGATGATTGATGTTGTTGAGGTGAACGCCTAGCAAGCCTTTCCCGTCGATGACGCTGCGAGCGATCTCGTACCGTACCCACGGTCTCTGCCAAGTTTGGGAACCGATCAACACGCAAACAACAGAGGAGTTTTCAACGCCGGTTCTAATGAGGGACCTTAAAGACTCCTCGCCGTCCCGTTTTCGGCTTTCCCATAGACTTTTATCGTAGAAGCCTTGCACATCTCGTCCGTTGTAGTGATCCTTTGTTTTAAATTCGCCCGACAAACGAACATTATTCACGCGCATAACATCGGCATAGTGAAAGGAAAAGAATACTTTCCGCTTCGTGCCGCTTAATTCTCTAGCGTAAATGTCTAGGATGCCTGGAGCCATTTTTTAGACCATCTTAGCTACAATCACAGCAACAAATATTGGGATATAGAATGACTTTATAGACCAGCTGTTCAATGCGCTCAAGAAACCAACATCCGGTACGCGATCTAGGGTAATTTCAAAGGTCGGCCGCTGATTCCAGTCCTCTAGCCGAATTTGCTCGAACAGATTTCTAAAGCGTCGTTCAAGGTTCAGGTATTGAGCATCAAGGAGAGAAAATACAACAACCGGGATGAAAGCAAAGTCTAACAACTGGCCTGATTTTGTCGATATCGAATATCCACAAATTGCAATTGTAATTGTTACACAGAAGTTCTTCACGCTTGCGCAGTACCCAGCCATTCGTGAAACGATAGCTTGCACCATCTCTAGGTGTTTCACACGCAGGTCAGCGATCTTCTCTAAGTCAAGGGCGTTCATCGTTTTAATGTCGTCCGTAACGTCTTCTCGTCCACGCCATAGGCACGCGCCACTAGGCGGACCGGTTCGTCGGCCGCGATCCTGGCGCGGGCCTCCGCGATCTGCTGGCCGTTCATCTTCGGCCGCCGACCCAGGTGCCGGCCGGCGGCTTTGGCGGCGGCGATGCCTTGTTCCTGCCGGCGGCGGGTACGGCGTCGCTCATGAGCGGCAAAAGACGCCATAATGTCCGCGATCAGCCGGCCATCATCGCTGCGGATGTCGAGCGCTGGCATGGCGAGGATGCGAAGCGCGATACAGCGCTTGGTCAGCTCGTCCATGAGCATGATGACCTCGCCTGTCGAGCGGCCTAGCCGGTCGATCTCCGTCACGATCAGCTCGTCCCCACCCGTAAGCCGGGCAATGAGGGCGTCAAGGCGGTACCGAGCCTTTACCCCGCTCTGCGTCTCCTCGACAACCTCCTGACAGGCCTCATGGCCGAGCGCGACACGCTGCCGGTCTAGGTTCTGGTCATCGGTCGAAATTCGGGCGTAGCCGTAGCGCATTTCTCCTGCAACCTTTCACCCGGCATAGTGCCTTGTTTGGACAGGGCTTGTCGAGACCGGGAGAAAGGTAGACCTTTTGCCCTTTTCAATGTCCGACCTGTTGCTCAACGGTGTTCCTGGTTCGATTCCCCGCTGGAAGCGGGAAGATCGTTCCTCGTCCCGATCGCCTATAGGCGCACCGTCGCGCGCAGCGTCAGGCAAGGCCCTTGCCCGAAGGGTGGCGAGGCACAGGGACCCGCGCCCTTTTTAGGGCGTGGGTGGCCGCAGCCAGGCCTTGCCAGAGCGAGCACGATGGTAAGCTGATGGCGTGAGGGGAGGAAGAGTGCCGGCGTAGCCGGCTCCATACCCTTATCTTAAAACCTTAGTTTGGGATTCAGACCGGCTGGCGGACTCACGTTGTTTCGCCTCAATGGCATCGCCCAACCGGGCCAGCACCGCGCCCATGGCGTCGTCGCCCATCCAGTCGAACAGGACACGCTGACCACAGGGTAAGGCGGCCTTGTGCGCGTCCAGCTCGGCCGTGCGCTGCTGCCGAGCATGCGTGACATCGTCCGGCAGCGGAGCCGGATGGGCCAGCCGCCCGAGAAGCTGCAAGGCCCGCTGCGGTAGGGACAACCGATAGGCGTTGCTGGTCTGCTGAACCTGCGGACCCCTGCCCTCGTTGCCGGTCGCGACATACCGCCGGAGCCAGTCAAGGAAGCCGTGCTCACGAAGCGCCTTCAAGGCTCGCACGATGGCGTCCCGCGATCGTTTGACCTTCGCCATAAGGTAATCGAGCGAAGGATCGAGGCGGCCGTTCCTGCGATCGATCAGGTTGGCGAACAGTGCCAATAGCTCCAAGGCGACATGCCCGAGTGCCCCGTTCCGTGCGCCTGGCTGTCGCGTCGCCAGCTCGTAGCGATGGGCGGCAAGCGTGATTTTCCCGACCTCCTGCCGGTCCATGCGCCGCCAGAATAGCCCCTCGCTGCGGCCTTTCAGGTGGGAGTGACGGCGTATCGATGTGCGATGTCGTTCAGCCGACGCTCCATCGAGCGCGGCCCCTAGTGATGCAAACATGCGTTGTCCTCTCGGTGTGAACCGACAGGGCGCGGGCTACTCACTACGAAGGACGGGCCTGCAAAA
>NZ_JARPVX010000011.1:0-93566 GCF_033947565.1 Lichenihabitans sp. Uapishka_5 | reverse complement strand
GCAGCGCCGCCGTCGATGAACGCCTTATAGGATGCACGCGGATGAGAGGTCAACCAGGGAAATCCATAAACCGTCAGAAAAACGTCAGGGGATCGTCGCGGATGAAGGCAAACTGCTGAAACGATGGGCGAAAATTCAGTGAAATTGATTGCCCATCGGTCCATGATCCCCGGGACTAGGGCTTCAAACCTGTCGAACGCACCTGCTCGAGCCTGCTCGCCCCGGCCATAAACGATAGCCAGGCTCAGCTGAGAGCCTTAGAGGTCCAGAAACGCCAATTGGGCCGATACGATCGGGGCAGACGGCTCAACGTCGCGCCGTAATGGCACGCACGTCGCAGTGGACCGCACCTTGATCACGCTGCTTGGCTCTGATGCCGCCAGCGGCAGTTGCCGCGACACCGTTGGCGGCGTCAGGCTCTTGGGGTGATCGGCCTTAGGTGCCCGGACGATCGTCACGACCGCGCTGTCCTGCGGCTTGCGACGCGCCTTGGCCCGGTGATCCAGGCGTTCCATCGCCTTGTCGCGGGACTGCGCTTCCGGTGCTTTCGGATCGGCATTCAGCCATTTACCGCGCTTGATCACCTCATTGACGCGGCCCTGGTTGACGCCGAGCTTGAAGGCGATCTCCTGCTGGGTCATGCCGGTCGACGCATGCATCTCGACGATGGTGCGTGCCAATTCGGCCGTCATCTTACGTCCGACGACGCGTCGGGCCGGTGCGATCGATCGCTTGTCGCGATCGCGTTTCTTGATCTGCTCGAGGATCGCCAGGGCATTCACCATGCCGCTTTGACGAAGGGCCTCTTCGAATTCCTTGAGCGTCGCCATGATTGCCTGCCCAATGCTTGTCCAGTGTTTTTCGGAATCTAGGGATGCGGTCTCGACGGCGCAAGAACAAAAGGGAAACTCAGGCACGTCTCGGGCGACCACGCCCATTTTCTGCGCTTCAGGTCATGCGCGGCCTCCACTACACTCGACGCGGCGCAATCGGGAGGGCGCCGGCATGGGATATACGCAAACGGCGGGCGGCACGCTCTGGCGCTTCGATGACCTAAAATGCCTGATGGCAAAGGCTTCGCCCGAGCGCTCGGGCGACAGCCTCGCCGGGATCGCCGCAGCGAGCGGCGAGGAACGCGCCGTGGCGCGACTATGTCTGGCCAATGTGCCACTCCGCAGCTTCCTGACCGAAACGTTTATCCCCTATGAGGCCGACGAGGTGACGCGCCTCATCCTCGACGGGCATGACGCGTCCGCCTTCCACCCCATCGCGCACCTGACTGTCGGAGAATTTCGCGACTGGCTGCTGTCCGACGCTGCCACGCCGCACGCGTTGCAAAATCTTGCCCCGGGGCTGACACCCGAGATGGTGGCTGCCGTCTCCAAGATCATGCGCAACCAGGACCTGATCGCGGTGGCCCGCAAGGTGGAGGTGGTGACGCGCTTCCGTAACACGATCGGGCTGCGCAGGACGATGGCGACACGGCTGCAACCGAACCACCCCACCGACGATGCCAGAGGTATCGCGGCGTCTGTGATCGACGGACTATCATTAGGCAGCGGCGATGCCGTGATCGGCATCAACCCGGCTTCCGATAATGTTGCAGTGCTGGGCGATCTGTGCCGACTGCTCGACGAGATCATCACCCGCCTCGCCATCCCGACCCAGGCCTGCGTGCTGACCCATGTCACCACCTCGGTGCAATTGATCGAACGTGGCGTGCCGGTGGACCTCGTGTTTCAGTCGATCGCCGGCACGCAATCGGCCAATGAATCGTTTGGCGTGAACCTCGGCATCTTGCGCGAGGGCCTCGAAGCCGGCCGCAGCCTGAAGCGAGGCAGCCTTGGCGATAACGTCATGTATTTCGAAACCGGCCAGGGCTCGGCGCTTTCGGCCGACGCGCATGGCGGCGTCGACCAGCAGACCTGCGAGGCGCGCGCCTATGCGGTGGCCCGCGCCTTCGAGCCGCTGCTGGTCAACACGGTGGTGGGGTTCATCGGCCCGGAATATCTGTACGACGGCAAGCAGATCATCCGGGCCGGCCTCGAGGACCATTTCTGCGGCAAGCTGATGGGGCTGCCGCTCGGCTGCGACATCTGCCACACCAATCACGCGGAAGCCGATCAGGACGACATGGACACGCTGCTGACCTTGCTGGGCACGGCGGGCGTGTCGTTCATCATGGGCATCCCGGGCAGCGACGACGTCATGCTGAACTACCAGTCGACCTCCTTCCACGACGCACTGTTCCTGCGCGAGGTGCTGGGGCTGCGACGGGCGCCGGAATTCGAGCAATGGCTGCATCGCACCGGCCTGAGCGACGCGACGGGACGCTTGTCGCCCCCGGCGGACGCAACGCATCTCCTCGGCGCCATGCCCCGGCCCCGCGCCGCATGAGCGACGACCTCGACGTCCCCGCCGGGGGAGACGCCTGGAACGCCTTGCGCAGCCTGACGCCCGCCCGCGTGGCGCTCGGCCGCACGGGCGCCTCGCTGCCGACCCAAGAAGTGCTGCGCTTCGGCCATGCCCATGCCCTGGCCCGCGATGCCGTTCATGCGGTGCTGGATCGCAGCCTCGTCGAAGCCGCCATCGCCCGGCTCGGACATACGAGTGTCGCGGTCAACAGCGCGGCCGGCGATCGCGCCACCTACCTGCGGCGCCCGGACCTGGGGCGCCGGCTCGGCGCCGGCGAAACCGAACGGCTCGTCGCGATGACGGACGCGCACGGATGCGACCTCGCGGTCGTGGTTGCGGATGGCCTGTCGGCCACCGCCATCCACACCCAGGTGGAGCCGCTGCTGGCGGCGCTGCTGCCGCAGGTGGTTCGACGCGGTTTGCGCCTGGCGCCTTTGACGATCGCGACCCAGGCCCGCGTGGCGCTCGGGGACGCGGTCGGCGGCGCCCTCGAGGCTCGGCTGGCCCTGGTGTTGATCGGCGAGCGACCGGGCTTGTCGTCGCCGGATTCGCTTGGCGCCTATCTGACCTATGAGCCACGACCGGGGCGGCGCGACAACGAACGCAATTGCATCTCGAACATCCGGGCCGCCGGCCTGTCGCCCGCGCGGGCCGCCGAGGCGATCCTCTGGCTGATGGGAGAGGCGCTGCGCCGCGGCGAGACGGGGGTTGCGCTGAAGGACGAGAGCCGGGATATCGAGGTTCTGCCGCCGGGCGGGGTCCGCGCCCTGCCCTGACGTCGCGGCACCCGGACCCGACATGACGCTCGAATTGACCCTGCTGGCCTGGACCCTGGTGCTGGCCATCGTGCAGATCCTGCTGCCTTCGCACTTGCGCACGCAGGAAACCGGCGTCGCCTACAACACCGGCGCTCGTGATGGCGACGGACCGCCGATGCGTCCGGTCACGGCCCGCTTGAAGCGGGCGCAACAGAACTTGTTTGAAACATTGCCGCTCTTCGCCGCTGCGGTTCTGATCGCCCACGTGGCGGGGCGCGACGGCACGCTGACGGCCTGGGGTTGCTGGCTCTACCTGGTGGCTCGCATCGTCTACGTGCCGCTTTATGCGGCCGGCATCCCCTATTTGCGATCGCTGTGCTGGCTCGTGTCACTGGTCGGCTTGGCGCTGATGCTGGTTGCCGTGCTGCATCCGGCCTGATCTCAGGCCACCAGGCGGGGCGCCTCCTGGAGGGCCGGCGCGAGCTGGCTGACGATTTCGTAGGAGCGCAGCCGCGCCGTGTGATCGTGAATAGCCGACACCACCATCAGTTCGTCGACGCCGGTCTGGGCCGCGAAATCCTGCAGGCCGCGGCGCACCGTCTCTGGCGAGCCGACTACCGAATAATGCAGCATGCGTGATGCCTGCTGCTTTTCGATCGGCATCCAATAGCTCTCGATATCGGCAATGGGGCATTGCAGCTTGCCACGCGTGCCGCGCACCATATTGGCGAATTGCTGCTGCACCGAGGTGAACAACCGCACCGCCTCCGCGTCCGTGTCGGCCGCAATGACGTTGATGCCCGCCATCGCGTGCGGCCGCGCCAATTGCTCGGAAGGCTCGAACCGGGCCCGATAGGCTTGCAGGGCGGGCAGCAGCGCCTCGGGCGCGAAATGCGACGCAAAGGTGTAGGGCAAGCCGAGCATCCCGGCCAATTGTGCCCCAAACAAGCTCGACCCGAGAATCCATAACGGCACCTCGGTGCCGGCGCCCGGCACCGCCTGGATGGCCTGCCCGTCCTGGGCCGGCGCCAATAGTGCCTGCAATTCGAGGACATCCTGGGGGAAACTGTCGGAGGCGGCGGGGTCGCGACGCAAGGCCCGCAGGGTGCGTTGGTCGGTGCCGGGAGCGCGTCCGAGGCCCAGATCGATGCGGCCGGGATATAACGACGCCAAAGTCCCGAATTGCTCGGCGATCACTAAGGGCGAATGGTTCGGCAACATAATGCCCCCGGACCCGACCCGGATGCGGGATGTCCCGCCTGCCAGGAACCCGACCACCACCGACGTAGCGGCGCTGGCGATGCCGATCATGTTGTGATGCTCGGCCACCCAGAAACGCTGGTAGCCCCAGCGTTCCGCATGTTGGGCCAGATCGAGGGAGTTGCGCAGGGCATCCCCAGGGCCGAAGCCCTCGGGCACGGGGGCGAGATCGAGGATCGACAGCGCGGGCATGGACGACTCCTTAACCCTCAGACCGGGGACCGGCTTCTGAGGTCCTACATCGCCCTTACCTCAGCGTTGTGCAAGCCCAGCCGTCCGGGCGCAGCGTTTGAAACGCCGCGCCACTAGAGGCTGTCAGGGCCAAATGGGAACCATTTGGCCCGATCGGGCAGCCGACCGAGAAGGGATGCTAGAAGTAGTCTGGTTGAGCAAGAACCAGACTACTTCAAAGGCTCAATTCGTGGTTTCAACGCTGTCGCAACGCTGCGATCCGTCGGCCGCAGTCACGCAGGTCGAGCGGCGCGTCGTGGTCGGCGGAACCGGCTCGACCGCCGGAGCCCCTACGATGGCACCGGTGACGCCCGCGGCCGTGCCAACGGCGGCACCTGTGACGCCACCGACCAGTGCCCCAACCGCCCCGCCGGCCGCAGCCCCGTCGGCCGCCCCTACGGCTGCCGCGTTCTGCGCGAAGGTGGGGGTCGACAAGGCAACCAGCAGGCCGCCCAGCATCAGGGCCTTGTTGAAAATCATGGTCAGTTCTCCCGGTATGTTGCGGTCGAACGTCGCAGGCGGCGGTAAGGTTCCGAGGAAGACGAGTTGCCCGACGCCGTTGGTCGTCTAACCATTGGTAAATTAACCTTTAATCCAGCCACTGCTTGCGCCAATTAAAACGAGGGGCTCAATGCTGCGCCAGATCGGCACCGTAGTGGATGTAATTCGTTCAATGCGTATTAATCTTTTAGCAGGCATTTCTCTGGCCGCGGCCACGACGTTCACCTCGGCTCAGGCGCTGACCATCACCTCTACGGGGTCGACCACCGCCAGCATCTTCAGCCGCGATGCGATCGCGCAATTCGAGCGCAACGGCTACACGACCGACGTGATCCGTACGGATGACGGCGATCTCGGCTCGCATGCTGCAACACAAGCGAGCCCGATCGTCGATTCCACCGCAGCGGTCACCACAGTCGCTCCTCAATCCGACGGACAGTCGGAGACTTCGACGCCTTCGTCGCGAAGTCTTGCGGTCGCGCTGCAATCGTCTTCGCTTGGCTCGGATTCGAATGGCCCTTCCACCTTGGTGACAGGCGGCAACGGCGGCCAAGGATCGACGACCGTCGGGACCGTGCCGCTTCCGCCGAGCCTGCCCTTGTTCGGCGCTGCGTTGCTGGTCGTCGCAGCGCTTGGCCGTAGCCGTCGCAAGCGGACAGCGTGATCGCATGGCCGGTCAGCGCACCGCGGTGCCCGGCCGGCCTCGATCGAATTCCGTTCAGGCGGCGCCGGGTGCCGGGAAGCCGCCGTTCAGGGCGATGCTGCTGATTGCGTTGCGATTGCTCGGTTGCTCGCGCGCCTGCAAGGCGTCGGGCAAGCTCGACCTCTCGCCGATACGGCCCACCGCGAAGGCGGCTTCGACCCGGTGACCAACCGGCACGTTGAGCTCCGCGAAAGCGCGCTCCATGTCCAAGCCCACCATACCATGGCTGTGATAGCCGAGCTTCGTGCCCTGCAACACGAATTGGGCGGTCGCCATGCCGGTGTCGAAGGAATGGCTGTGCGAGGGCACCGGCTTGTCCCTGCCGGGCGGCACCATCAACGAGTTCGACACCACGATGACGACGGCCGCCGCGTGTTCGGCCCAGCTAAGGTTGAACGGCACCAGCAGGTCCAGGAATTTCGGCCAGGCCTCCGTGTCGCGCAGCGCGTAAAGGAAGCTCCAAGGCTGTGAATTATAGGCCGAGGCAGCCCAGCGGGCGGCTTCGATCATCGACAGAAGGTCCGTTTCGGGCATGGCGGCGCCCGAAAAGGCTCGGGGCGACCATCGCTCCAGGAACAGCGGATCGACCGGATAATCTGACGTGCGGTGATTGGCTGTGGTCATGCCGGGTCCTTTCGGGGCGGGTGCTGCAGGGTGATTGGCTTAGCGGGATGCGGCGTCCGCGTCACGGGGCGGCCCCCACCCCCATCCGCAAGAACCCGACATGGATCGGGCCGCGGGCCAGACGGGCTAGATCGCCACGCCGGCGTGGCGGCAAGCCGACGTCAAGGTGTTGAGCATCAACAACGCAATCGTCATCGGCCCGACGCCGCCCGGCACGGGGGTGATCGCGGCCGCATGGGCCGCCACCTCGTCGAAGGCCACATCGCCCACGAGCCGGCCCTTGGCCTCGCCCGGGGCGGCCGGCAGGCGATTGATGCCGACATCCACCACCACGGCGCCCGGCTTCACCCAGTCGCCGCGAATCAGCTCGGGACGACCGACGGCCGCCACCAGGATGTCGGCGCCGCGGCACACGGCCGGCAGGTCCGCGGTGCGCGAATGGGCGATCGTCACAGTGCAGTCGGCCGCGAGCAGCAGGCTTGCCATCGGCTTGCCGACGATATTGGACCGCCCCACCACGACGGCGTTCTTCCCCGCGAGCGCCTCGCCCAGCACTTCGCGGATGAGGATCATGGCACCGGCCGGCGTGCACGGCACGAAGGCCTCGTGGGCTGCCCCGGAGGCGATGCGGCCGGCATTGATGTCGTGGAAGCCGTCGACATCCTTTGCCGGATCGATGGCCCGGATCACCGCATTGGCGGCGATCTGCTTCGGCAGCGGCAGCTGCACCAGGATGCCGTGGATGGCGGGGTCGGCGTTGAGCTTCGCCACCAGGGCCAGAAGCTGAACCTCGCTGGTGTCGGGCCCGAGCGTATGTTGCACCGAATGAAAGCCGCAACGCTCGGCCGTCCGGCTCTTGTTCGCGACATAAACCTGGCTGGCCGGATCGTCGCCGACGATCACCACCGCAAGACCGGGGCGCACCTGCTTGGTCTCGAGGAGCAGCGCCGCGTCGGTGGCGATGCGGGCGATCAGCGCCGCCGCGCTCGCCTTGCCGTCGATCAATTGCGCGGTCATTGGGCCTCCCTGATGCGATGCCGCGAGGTGAACGCCATCCCGACCCGGGCGGCAAGCTCGAATCCGCAGCAAACTGTCCTCGATTTGCGCGGTCGGCTCGCGCCGTCACCCTTGCGCGCCTCCAGCGGGCTCTTGTAAGGCGGGACGTATCCGTCCTCCGTCCCGAGAACCGCCGCGATGCCCGCCCCCGACAAAGCCATCAAGAAAGTCGTCCTGGCCTATTCGGGCGGCCTCGACACCTCGATCATCCTGAAGTGGCTGCAAACCACCTATGGCTGCGAGGTCGTCACCTTCACGGCCGACCTCGGCCAGGGCGAGGAGCTGGAGCCGGCCCGCAAGAAGGCGGAATTACTCGGCATCAAGCCCGAAAACATCTTCATCGAGGATCTGCGCGAAGAATTCGTGCGCGACTATGTGTTCCCGATGTTCCGCGCCAACGCCCAATACGAGGGGCTCTACCTGCTCGGCACCTCGATCGCCCGCCCGCTGATCGCCAAGAAGCAGATCGAGATCGCCCGCCAGCTCGGAGCCGATGCGGTCTGTCATGGCGCCACCGGCAAGGGCAACGACCAGGTGCGGTTCGAGCTCAGCTATTACGCGCTCGAGCCCGACATCAAGGTGATCGCGCCCTGGCGCGAATGGGACCTGACCTCCCGCACCCAGCTGCTCGAATTCGCCGAAAAGAACCAGATCCCGATCGCCAAGGACAAGCGCGGCGAGGCGCCCTTCTCGGTTGACGCCAACCTGCTACACGCGTCCTCGGAGGGCAAGGTGCTGGAAGACCCGGCCGAAGAGGTGCCGGATTACGTGTATTCCCGCACGCTCAGCCCGGAACAGGCCCCCGACACGCCGACGATCATCACGGTCGGGTTCGAGCGCGGCGACGCGGTGTCGATCGACGGCGAGGCTCTGTCACCCGCGACGCTGCTGGCCAAGCTGAACGAGCTCGGCCGGGCCAACGGCATCGGCCGGCTCGACCTTGTCGAGAACCGCTTCGTCGGCATGAAGTCGCGCGGCATGTATGAGACGCCCGGCGGCACGATCCTCTACTTCGCCCATCGCGGCATCGAGCAGATCACGCTCGACCGTGGCGCCGGGCACCTGAAGGACGAGCTGATGCCGAAATATGCGGAGCTCATCTACAACGGCTTCTGGTTCTCGCCCGAGCGCGAGATGCTGCAGGCACTGATCGACAAGAGCCAGGAGCATGTCACCGGCACGGTGCGGCTGAAGCTCTACAAGGGCTCGGCCTGGGTGATCGGGCGCGAAAGCCCCAACTCGCTGTATGACCAGGACCTCGTCACCTTCGAGGAAGGCGCCGTCGCCTACGACCACCGCGACGCCGCCGGCTTCATCAAGCTCAACGCGCTGCGGCTGCGCACGCTCGCCAAGCGCGACCAGCGGGCCAAGAAATAGACCTTGCCGCTACCAACAGCGGCTGGCTCCATGCCGGCCGCTGTTGGTAGCGTTGCCGCAAAGGCAACGGGCACGCCCGCTCATGCGTTGGACAGCACCACGCCGTTCGATCCGGCGGCCCTTCAAGGAATGCCATGAGCTACGAACCCGCCGCCGCCCGCTACGAAACCATGCCTTACCGCCGCTGCGGCCGGAGCGGCTTGAAGCTGCCCGCAGTCTCGTTCGGCCTTTGGCACAATTTCGGCGAAGACGCTTCGCCAGGCAGCATGAAGAAGATGTGCCGCACGGCCTTTGACCTCGGCATCACGCATTTCGACCTCGCCAACAACTACGGCCCGCCGCCCGGCTCGGCAGAGGTGCATTTCGGCGAGATCCTCCAAAAGGATTTCAAGCACCATCGCGACGAGCTCATCATCTCGTCCAAGGCCGGCTATGACATGTGGCCCGGCCCTTATGGCGAATGGGGCAGCCGCAAATACCTGATGGCCAGCCTCGACCAGAGCCTCCACCGCATGGGGCTCGACTATGTCGACATCTTCTATTCGCACCGTTTCGACCCCGAGACGCCGCTCGAGGAGACCATGGGCGCGCTCGACGCGATCGTGCGGCAGGGCAAGGCGCTCTATGTCGGCATCTCGTCCTACAACTCGCAGCGGACCCGCGAGGCCGCCGCCATCCTGAAGCGCCTCGGCACGCCTTGCCTGATCCACCAGCCGAGCTATTCGCTGCTCAACCGCTGGGTCGAGGACGACGGCTTGCTGGATACGCTCGACCAGGAAGGCATCGGCTCGATCGTGTTCTCGCCCCTGGCTCAGGGCATGCTCAGCGATCGCTATCTGTCGGGCGAGGTGCCGAAGGACAGCCGCGCCGCCGAAGGTCGCTTCCTGAAACCCGCGATGATCTCGGAAGACAACCTGCGCCGCATCCGCGGCCTGAACGACATCGCGCAGGGGCGCGGCCAGACGCTCGCCCAGATGGCCATCGCCTGGGTGTTGCGCGGCGGCCGCGTCACCTCGGCGCTCATCGGCGCGAGCCGGCCCGAGCAGATCGTCGATTGCGCCGGGGCCGTGAAGAACCTCGAGTTTTCCGAGCAGGAGTTACGCGCCATCGACGGCTTCGCTCAGGAAGGCAAGATCAACCTGTGGGCGAAATCGGCCGAGCTGAAGGACTGAGCCCATCCAGGGCGAAGGGGTCCGCCCTTCGCCCGATGCCCCGCAAGCCCGGCGCAAGTCGGCTGTGATCGGATGCGGCACGAAGTCCGAAACTCGCGCCGCTGTCCGAGGTCGCATGCTCAACGCCACCCTGTTACGTGACCCCTCGCCGACGATGGAGACCACGGAGGCGGCCGTATCGGCCGCCATCGCGGACCTCGGCGCCGGCCAGGCCGATCGGGCGATCTCGCGCCTCAGTGGTTTCGCGCCGGCACCTCAGCTCGGCGCGGGCCTGCAAAGCCTGATCGGCCGCGTTCTGGTCAATGCCGGCGCTTATCGCCGAGCCCTGCCCTGGTTCGATGCCGCGCTGGCCGACGACCCGCGCCAGATGGACGGGTTGGCCGGCCGCGCCGAAGCCCACCTCGGGCTCGATGAAACCGAAGCCGCCATTGCGGCCTTCGAGGCCGCCTTCGCGACCGGCCTCCGCGACGCGTCCGCATACTTCGACTACGGCATGCTGATGCTGCGGATCGACAACAAGCCGATGGCCTTGACGGCCCTCGACCGCGCCCTGACGCTTCGCCCCGCCTACCCCGCCGCGCTGCGGGCCGCCGGTCGCCTGCTTGACGGCGACAACAATCCCGAAGGGGCGCTGCACCTGTTTCGGCTCGCGATCCAACATGGACCGCAAGATCTCGACGCCGTTCTGGATTGCGCGGCCCTGCTGCGCCGGCAGGAGCGCCTCCTCGAGGCGATGGCGATATACGACGACGCGGTGCCGCGCCTCAGCCGGGACGCCTTGCTGTGGAACAACCGCGGCATCCTGCTGCACGATCTCGGCCGCATGGACGAGGCCCTGGTCAGCCTCGACGGGGCGCTGGCGCTCGACGCCACCCTGGCCCAGGCGCACCTCAACCGCGGCATGGTGCTGGTGCGCCTCGAGCGTCAGCTCGAAGCCATTCAGGCCTTCGGCCGCGCGCTCGCGCTACAGCCCGCCTATCCGGAAGCCTTCTCGAGCCGCGGCCTGGCGTTGAAGATGCTCGGTCGTTTCGACGCAGCCCGGGCCGACTTCGACGCCGCGCTGGCGATCGATCCCGGCTTCATCTACGCGCTGGCGAACCGCGGCGAACTCGACCTGCTGCTCGGCGACCTGCCGAAGGGCTGGGCCGAATACGAATACCGGTTCTTCACCGAACGGCAGGAAAAGCCCGCCTTGAAGCGGCCGACGCCCGAATGGCGCGGCCCCACGCATGCGGTGCGCCGTCTCGCGGTCTTCGCCGACCAGGGTAGCGGCGACAGCTTGCAGTTTTCGCGATTCCTCCCGGCCGTCGCGGCCCTGGTGCCGGAGGTGACGCTGATCTGCCTGCCGCGCCTGCATCGCGCCTTGCGGGACGTGACCCTCGGCCTCACGGTGGTGGACGCGGTGGCCGAGGATGCCAGCTTCGACGCGCAGATCACCTTGTCGAGCCTGCCCACGGTGTTCGGGGTGGATGCCGCGCAGTTGGCCCGGTCGAAGCCCTATCTGTCGGCCGAGGCGGCCTTGGTGAACCACTGGGCCGCACGGATCGGCACGGACGGGTTCCGGGTCGGGCTCTGCTGGCGCGGCAGCCAGAACTGGCAATGCGATCCCGGTCGCTCGGTGCCGTTCGTAGCGCTGGCGCCGCTCGCGAGCGTGCCGGGCGTGCGGTTCTTCTCGCTTCAGATGCCCGACAATGCCGAACGCGCCGGGGAAGCCCGCGGCCTCGTCGTGGAGGATCTGAGCGGGGAGCTGGACCGCGGCGCCGATGCCTTCATCGACACCGCAGCCGTGATGGCCAACCTCGACCTCGTCATCACCTGCGACACCTCGATCGTCCATCTGGCAGGCGCCCTCGGGTGCCCCGTCTGGGTGCTGCTGCAGAAAGTGCCGGAATGGCGCTGGCTGCTGGAGCGCTCCGACTCGCCCTGGTATCCGGGCGCGCGGCTGTTCCGGCAAACCCGGCGCGGCGAATGGGACGCACCGGTCGCGGCGCTCACGGCAGCGCTATGCGCCGCGGTGGCGGCCTAACGAGCAGCAGCAGCGCAAGGCCGAACGCGACCGTCAACACCACGCTCGACTGCAGCACCACGGCGGGCCAACCGCCATGTCCCCAGGCGAAGCCTCCGGCCGAGCCGATCAGGCTCGACCCCGTGTAATAGCTGAACAGATAAAGCGACGAGGCCTGCGCCTTGGCCTGCCGGGCCTGGACCCCCACCCAGCTCGACGCGACCGAATGGGCTCCATAGAACGCGAAGGTGAGCAGCGTCACGCCGCCCAGCACGACAGCCAGGCCGGTCGCAAGCGTCATCAGCATGCCCGCGAAGACGAGCGCCACCAGCACCCAGAACACGCGGTGGCGTCCGATCCGGGCCGCGAAGTCACCGATCCAGGCGGCGCTGACGATCCCCACGAGCCCGATGCCGAAGATCAGGGCCACCACGGTCTGGCTGAACCCATAGGGTGGCGCCATCAACCGGAACCCGATGTAGTTATAGGTCGACACGAATACGCCGAGCAGCAAGAAGCCTTCGGCGAACAAGGTCAGTTGCACGGGGTCGCGCAGGTTGGCCCAGAACCCGTTGAGAAGCGTCGCCGGGGACAAGGGTCGCCGGGTGAAATGGCGCGAGGCCGGCAGGGTCATCACGAAAATCACGCTCGAGGCCAGCGCCAGCACGCCCACGGTCAACAGTCCTGTGCGCCAGCTGACGACGTCGGTCATGAAGCCGACGATGAAGCGACCGCCCAGTGCGCCGAGGCCGGTGCCCCCGATATAAAGCCCCATCGCAAGGCCGACCGAACGGACGTCCACCTCCTCGCCCACATAGGCCATGGCGGTGGCCGGCAGGCCGCTGAAGGCGACGCCCGCGAGCGCCCGCAACCACAAAAAGCTGTGCCAGGAGGGCGCGAAACTCGAGGCGATCATCAACATCGAGGAGGCGAACAACGACGCCACCATGACGGGCTTGCGGCCGAAGGTTTCGGATAGGGCGCTCGCCACCAGCATGCAGATCGCCAGGCTCTGGGTCGTCAACGACAGCGCCAGGCTCGACTCGGCGGCGCCGATGCCGAACTCCTGCGCGAAGACCGGCAGGATCGGCTGCACGCAATAGATCAAGGCGAATGTCGTGAAGCCGGCCGCGAAAAGCGCCACATTGGCCAACCGGAACTCCCGCGTGCCGCGCTCGATGAAACGCTCCACGTCGGCCAGCGACGCCAAGGCGGCAGCCTCGATGCCGGTGATCGTTGCATCGGGCGTAGGTCGGTCGGTCATCCGCGTCCTTCGTGTCTGAACCCTCGACCCCGTTCATCGCCGACGGCTCTTGCGTCGCGCAAGCGCCTCACGGCACATTGGTGCCCTGCTTCCCACGAGGAACCGGATGGGCCCGCCCGACCAGCAAGCCACTATCGCGTTGCAGCGCTTCGGGCTCGGGCCGAGGCCGGGAAGCCGCGACGCCATCACGGACGGACGGGCGGCGTTGCATGCCGAGTTGGCCCATGCCGATGCGGCGCTGATCTATGCCGACACGGGCGAGATGCTCGGGCTCGAGGGCACGGCGGGCGCCACCCGCAGCGTTTATGCCGCTTCCGAAGCCCGCCGCACCCTGGACGGAGCGGCCCTGTCGAGCGCCGCCGCGACGACCGCTCCGGCCGGGCGCAGCGAGGCCGCCGTCGAGGCATCGCAGGCCCGTTTGGCGAGCCTGAAGATTCTCGGCAACGCGGCCGAGCGCCTGTACCGGGCCGAGGCGCTGGCGCGCTTCCGCCGCGCCGCAACGGCGCCGATCGGCTTTGCGGAGCGGCTCGTCGCCTTCTGGTCGAACCATTTCTGCGTCTCGGTCGCCAAGGGCGAGATCGCACGCGCCACGGCCGGCAGCTTCGAGCGCGAGGCGATCCGCCCGTTTGTGCTCGGGCGCTTTGCCGACATGCTGATCGCGGTCGAGCGCCATCCCGCCATGGTGGTCTTCCTGGACAACGCGACCTCCACCGGGCCGGAGGCGCGTGCCGGCCGCAACGGAGCCAAGGGGCTGAACGAAAACCTCGGCCGCGAGATCCTGGAGCTGCATACGCTCGGGGTCGATGGCCGCTACAGCCAGGCCGACGTCACCGCCTTTGCCCGCGTGCTGACGGGCTGGACCGTGGCGGGACGCGACGGCCGGCGTGGCGAGCCCGGAACCTTTGCCTTCGACAGCGCCATGCACCAGCCCGGCCCGGCCACGGTTCTGGACCGCGGTTACCCACCCGGCGGCTATGGCCAGGGCGAGGCGGTGCTGAACGACCTCGCGGCCCACCCGGCAACGGCGCGGCACCTTGCGACGAAGCTGGTGCGCCACTTCATCGCCGATCCGCCGCCTCCGGGCGCCGTCGCCCGTTTGGCGAGTGTGTTCACGGCGCACGACGGCGACCTAAAGGCCGTCAGCCTGGCGCTGATCGACCTGCCGGACGCCTGGTCGCTGCCCCTCACCGGCCTGCGCGACCCGTTCGGATTTCTGATCGCCGCCTATCGGCTACTCGACCTGTCGATCGCCGATCCCGGCGCCCTGCTGGGCGGGCTGCGCACGCTCGGCATGCCGCTCTGGGAGCCGCCCGGCCCAAATGGGTTTCCGGACGGCGTGGCCGCCTGGGGCTCGCCCGAAGGCCTCAAACTGCGGCTCGACGCCAGTGCCCAGCTGGCGCTGCGAGCCAGCATGGCAGGTGACCCGACGGCCTTGCTGGACGCCGCCTTCGGATCCACCGCCTCGGTCGAAACCCGGGCCGCCGTGCTTCGGGCGGAATCGCGCCAGCAGGCCGTGGCATTGTTGTTGATGTCGCCGGAATTCCAACGGAGCTGAGGTTCATGTCCTTATGCGCCCTGCCCTCCCCCGCTCGCCGGGCCCTGCTGGCGACGGCGGGCGGCTGCTTCGCCTGGGCGTTCCTGCCGCGCTGGGCCCTGGCCGCGGGCGGGCGCGACATGCGCTTCGTGACGATCGTGCTGCGCGGCGCGCTCGACGGCCTGTCGGCCGTGGCGCCGGTGGGCGACCCCGATTATGCCGGCCTGCATGGCGCCCTGGCGCTCGGCCGCGACGGCCCCCATGCGGCGCTGCCGCTCGATGGCTTCTTCGGCCTCAACCCGGCCATGCCGGTCTTCGCGTCGCTGTTCGCCCGCCGCGAGGCCGCGGTGGTGCATGCCACCGCGACCGCCTATCGCGACCGCTCGCATTTCGACGGACAGGACGTGCTGGAAAGCGGCCAGCCGGCCCCAGGCTTGACAGCGTCGGGCTGGCTCAACCGCGCCCTGGCGCTGCTGCCGCCGGGCGAACGGGTCGGCCCGACGCGGGGCCTCGCGGTCGGGGCCGTCAGCCCCTTGGTGATGCGCGGTCCGACCGCCGTGCTGGGCTGGGCGCCGCAAGCGATGCCGGCCGCCGGCGACGACCTCGCGGAGCGGTTGCTGGCGCTTTACGCAAGCCGCGACCCTGCGCTCCACGACAGCCTAGCGAGCGGCCTCGCTAGCACCCGGCTTGCCGGCAACGACCGCATGAGCCCGAAAGGCCGCATGGACCGACCCGACGGCATGGTGCAGGCGGCGGCAGGCGCGGCGCGGTTGCTGGCCGCGCCCGACGGACCCCGCATCGCGGCGCTCGCCTTCGACGGCTGGGACACGCATGTGAACGAAGGTGGCGCCACCGGCCGGTTGGCACAGTTGCTCGGCGGCCTCGACGGCGCGATCGCGGCCTTTCGGGACGGGCTCGGGTCCGCCTGGGCCGATACGACCATCGTGGCCGTGACCGAGTTCGGCCGCACGGCCCGCATCAATGGCACGGTCGGCACCGACCATGGCACCGGCACGGTGGCGTTCCTGGCCGGCGGCGCCGTGAAGGGCGGCCGCGTCCTGGCCGACTGGCCCGGGCTACGGCCGGCCCAGCTTTACGAGGGTCGCGACCTCGCCCCCACGACCGACCTTCGCGCCATCCTGAAAGGGGTGCTGGCGACCCAGTGGGGGCTGAGCCCGGTCGCGCTGGCCGCGACGGTGTTTCCGGGATCGGAGGCGATCCAACCAGACGCCCGCCTGTTCACATGATGCCGGGAAGCGGCGCGGCGCCCTCATCCATGAAACGCTCGAAGGCCGCCTTGTGGTCGGGATGCCAGCGCGACAGGGCGGGCCGGTTCTCGATCACATCGCCCATGGCCCAGGCCATGCGCTTTTCATCGGTCGGGCGCTGCACGTCGTTGTCCGGGCACAGGATGTAGAAGTCGTCGCGGGCGAGGCTGTCCAGCATGAAGTCGACGACCTGCTGCGCCGTCCAGGCGGCGGCTGGCTTCTCGGTGGCGTTCGTCAGCCCCGTGAAGGTGAAGCCGGGCACCAGCAGGTGGGCCGTCACCTGGCTGCCGGGCACGTTGCGCAGCGCGTGAGCGGTCTGTTCCGTAAAGGTCTTCACGGCCGATTTCGACACGTTATAGGCGGCATTGCCGGGCGGTGTGGTGATGCCCTGCTTGGAACCCGTGTTGACGATCAGCGCCGGCTCACCCTGTTCGAGCAGCAGCGGCGCAAAGGCCTGCACCCCGTTGATGACGCCCCACAGGTTGACCCCGATCAGCCGTTGCCAGTCCGCATAGGCGTCCCAGGGCTGGCCGACCGGGCTGATGGCCGCATTGTTCATCACGATGGCGACCGAGCCGAGCGCTTTGGCACGGTCGCGCAAAGCCTCGAGCGCCGCGATCTCGGCCACATCGGTCGGCAGCGCCACGACCGCGGCGCCCCCTTGCGCCACGGCGGCCACCTGGGTCCGCGCGGCCTCGAGTGCGGCGCCCGGCAGGTCGGCCAGCACGACGTGCAGGCCCCGAGCCGCCAGCGTGAGGGCCGCCGCAAGCCCGATGCCGCTCGCGGCACCCGTGATGGCCGCCACCCGGCCGGGCGTCAGGGCTGCAATATCGCTCATATGCGTGTTTCCTTGAGCAGGACCGGGCGACCGGTTTCGTCCGAATCCGACAGGCGTCGTTCGGCGATCGAGGCGGCCGAACGCTTCCGCCGCCCCCGCCGGGCCAGGGTGTTGAGCGTCTCGACCCCGGCCGAGAACGCCATCGCGGTGTAGATATAGCCCTTCGGCACATGCACCCCGAGGCCGTCGGCGATCAGCGTCATGCCGATCATCAGCAGGAAGCCGAGCGCCAGCATCACGATGGTGGGGTTGCGCTTGATGAACTCCGCCAAGGGCGTGGCGGCCAGCATCATTAGGCTGACCGCGATGATGACGGCCGCGAACATGATCGGGATATGGTCTGTCATGCCGACCGCCGTGATGATGCTGTCGAGCGAGAACACCAGGTCCAGCACGATGATCTGCACGATGGCGTTGGCGAAGCCGATCTGCCGCGGGCTCCTGCCGGCGGGACCCTCCTGGTCGTCGGGCTCCATATTCTCGTGGATCTCGGACGTGGCCTTGTAGACCAGGAACAAGCCGCCGGCGATCAGGATGAGGTCGCGCCACGACAGCGCGACGCCGTAGGCCCGCAGCACCGGTTCGGTCAGGTGCACGATGATCGCGATGGTGCCGAGCAGCACGAGCCGCAGCACGAGAGCTAGCCCGATGCCGACGCGACGCGCCGTCACCTGATAATGTTCCGGCAGGGAATTGGTCAGGATCGCGACAAAGACGAGGTTGTCGATGCCGAGCACGATCTCCATCACCACCAAGGTGGCGAGCGCGACCCAAGCGGAAGGGTCTTGGAGCAGGATGAGAATGTCGGTCATGGCCGGCCTGGGGTCGCCGGATGCCGCGGCATCCGGATCAAGCGCCGCGTCGGCGCGCTTGTGACGAAGGGTCCGACATCACGACAGACGTCTCGGTCGCCAGAGGGGCCCGGACCAGGGCTTGAGAATGAAACAACGCCGGGCCCAAAGCAAGGCCCAGCGCCAGGGTCCCCGGTTCAGTTCTCGGTCTGGGGGGCCACGGGAGCCGGAGCCGGCGTCGCGATCGGAGCCGGATGCCCCTTCGATTTCGCGCCGATGGAGGCGACCGTGGCCGGCAGCGGCAAGTCGGCCACCCTGGTCCAATGTTGCGACATGCACAGGATGCTCAGCAGGCAGCCCTTGACGTTGAGCTCCGCCTGCTTCTCGGAATGCACCTTCACGGTGTACATTTTGCCGTTTTCGGCATTGTAGATCTGCCCGACATACAGGTCGTCATCGGGGGTCAGGTCCTTGATCAACTCCATGCCGAGCGCCGGACGGCTGCGCTTGGCGGGATCGGGATTCTGCAGGTCCTTCTTGGGCTGCCCCTTGTCGTCAAGCGGCTCCTTCAGCCACACCACCGTGCCGCACAGGTTCTTGTGGTCAGTGCCGCACTTCTCCATCTTGATCTTGGCGCGACCATCCTCGACCAGCCAGGTCCCGGTGGGATCCAGGCTCGCCTCGGCCGCGAAGGCCGCAGGCGCCAGGGTGGCGGCACCCAGAACGGCGGCGGCAAGAAATCCTTTCACGCGAAGCTCCATCTTCCCTGCGCCCCCAATGCCACAGCTGGCGCCATTCGGGACGGCTTGCGCCAAAATAGCTTGATCGTTGCGCATTTGCACGCGCTTAGATCGGCCGACCTGGGCAGCAATAGGGCATCGGGCGGCAGGGCTCGCATGCGGCCCAGCGTCTCGGCGCAGGGCCCGATTTGCGTCCCGGCCGGGGCCTCGCTATCTCCACCGCAGATCCCCGCGAGACCCTCATGGCCATCCGCCCCATCATCACGCTACCCGATCCCAAGCTCCGCCTTGTTTCCGAGCCGATCGCGCAGGTCGACGACGCCATCCGTGCCCTGCTGGATGACATGATGGAGACCATGTACGACGCGCCCGGCATCGGCCTCGCGGCCATCCAGCTGGGGCTGCCGCAACGCCTCGTGGTGCTGGATGTCGCCCGGCAGGACGAGCCGAAGCAGCCGTTGTTCCTGGTCAACCCCGAGATCGTCTGGTCGTCGGAAGTGCGCTCGGTCTACGAGGAAGGCTGCCTATCGATCCCCGATTATTACGAAGAGGTCGAACGGCCACAGTCGGTGCGGGTGCGCTTTCTCGACCGCGACGGCCAAAGCTGCGAGATGCCTGCCGACGCCCTGCTGTCGACGGCCGTGCAGCACGAAATCGACCATCTCAACGGCGTGTTGTTCGTCGACCATATTTCGCGCCTCAAGCGCGACCGGGTGATCCGCAAATTCGCCAAGGCGGCCAAGAAGGCGGCCGAAGACGGCCGCCCTTTTAACCCGCGCGAAGGCGAGCGGCCCGCGCCGCCCGACCGCCAGGCTCCCCAGCCTGCCACGACGCCCTGAGCCCGATGCGCCTCGTCTTCATGGGCACGCCCGATTTCGCCGTGCCGACCTTGGTCGAGCTGGTGGCCCAGGGCCATGACATCGCGGCCGTCTACACCCGGGCTCCGGCGCCTGGGGGGCGCGGCATGGCGTTGCGCCCGTCGCCCGTGCAGGCCATGGCCGACAAGCTCGGGCTCCCGGTCGAGGTGCCGCGCAGCCTCAAGGGCGACGACGAGGCCGAGCGGTTTCGCCAGTATGGCCCGGAAGCCGCGGTGGTCGTGGCCTTCGGCCTGCTGCTGCCGGAATCGATCCTGTCCGTGCCGCCGCTGGGCTGCCTCAACCTGCATGGCTCCCTGCTTCCGCGCTGGCGGGGCGCCGCGCCGATGCAGCGCGCCATCATGGCGGGCGATGCCGAAACCGGCGTCGAGGTGATGCAGATGGAGCGCGGGCTCGACACCGGTTCGGTGGCGATGACGGAGCGCATTGCCATCACCCCCAACATGACGGCCGGCGATCTGCACGACCGGCTGGCGCCCCTCGGGGCCGATCTGATGGGGCGCGCCGTCGCGGCTCTGGCGCGGGGCACGCTGGTGTTCACGGCGCAGTCAGCCGACGGCGTCACCTACGCGGCCAAGATCGACAAGACCGAGGCGCGGGTCGACTGGTCGGGGGCGAACAAAAGCGTCCATGACCACATCCGCGGTCTGACGCCCTTCCCGGGCGCCTTCTGCGATGTCGATCTCGGGCGCGGGACGGAGCGCTTGCGCCTCAGCGACACCCAACCGACCGCTGGCGATGGCGTGGCTGGAACCGTACTGCAGGCGGGCCCCGAAGCCCTGCTGGTGGCCTGCGGCGACGGCGCCCTCGCGGTGCGCCGCCTGCAGCGCGCCGGCAAGCCCGCCATGGGGGTAGCCGAGTTCCTACGCGGCACGCCGATCATGCCGGGCCTGCGGCTGGCCGCCGAGGCGTGAGCCGATGCCGCGCTACAAACTGACGGTCGAATATGACGGGTCCCCCTTCGTGGGGTGGCAGCGCCAGGCCAACGGCCTTGCGGTGCAGCAGGCCATCGAGGAGGCGGCGGCACCGCTCGGCGGCGCCCGCAACGGCCTGCGCGGTGCCGGCCGCACCGATGCGGGCGTGCATGCGACCGGCCAGGTGGCGCATCTCGACCTGCCCAAGCCCTACCGCCCCGACAGCGTCCGCGACGCTCTGAACGCCCGTTTGGCGTCGCATCCGATTGCCATCGTCACCACAGAGGCGGTGGCGGACGATTTCGATGCCCGCTTTTCGGCGACGCGCCGGCATTATTGCTACCGGATCTGCAACCGGCGGGCGCCGGCGGCTCTCGATGCGAACCGGGTCTGGCTGGTGAAGCGGCCGCTCGACGCTCCAGCCATGCACGCGGCCGCGCAGCACCTGCTGGGGCGGCACGACTTCTCCACCTTCCGGGACAGCGACTGCCAGGCCGCAAGCCCGGTCCGCACCCTCGACCGCTGCGACGTCACGCAGGATGACGACGCCATCACGGTGCGAGTGTCGGCGCAATCCTTCCTGCACCGGCAGGTGCGCTCGATGGTGGGGTCGCTCGAACATGTCGGGGCCGGCCGCTGGAGCGCGGCCGATCTGCGAGCCGCGCTCGATGCGGCCGACCGAAGCCGGTGCGGCCAGGTAGCGCCGGCGGCCGGACTTTATCTGGTGTCCGTCGACTATTGAGTTTTCAGGCGAGGCCGGCCTCGACCTCGGGCCGCGTCGGCGGGTTGGCGCCCTTGCGGGTGCAGGTGATGGCCGCCGCCGCCGTGGCGAAGCGTAGCCAGGCCCCGACCCGCACCTCGGTAAGGGCCGTCGAACCGAGATTGGCGCGGGGCCCAAGCCCGCCGTCGCGATGCATGGCACCCAGAAGCGCCGCCATGAAGCTGTCCCCAGCTCCCACCGTGTCGGCGACCGTGATGGTCGGCGCCTTCACCTCCACCTGCCGACCGTCGAAGAACGCCGTCGAACCGGCGCCGCCCCGGGTCAACACCACGAGGCGCGGCCCCCACTGCACCCAGGCGGAGGCCGACGCATGCGGGTCACGCTCCGGATACAGCCAGTCCATGTCCTCGTCGCTGGCCTTGACGATCGTCGACAAGCGCACGCGCTCTTCTACAAGGGCGCGCGTCCGGTCGACGGGTGGCACCACGAAGGGGCGGATGTTGGGATCGAAGCTGGTGGTGCCGTGGCCGGCCGCCCCGCGCAGGCTGACGAGCGCCGCTTCACCCAAGGCGCCATCGACGGCCGCGAAAGAGCCGATGTGCAGGTGGGCCACCCCATCGGGCCATTGGGCCGGCAGCGGCGACGGCCCGTCATAAGCGGTGGAGCCGAGGTAAAAGGCATAGCGGGCGCCGGTCGCGGCCGTGCCGCGCGTCACGAAGGCGAGCGGCGAGGGCTGCGGCGCACGAGCCACGAAGCTGAGGTCGACCGCGTCGGCCGCGAGGCGCTCCACCAATAATTCGCCCATCGCATCGGTCGAGATGCGGCCCGCGAAGCCGGTCGGCACGCCAAGGCGCCCGAGCCCGATGGCGGTGTTGAAGGGCGAACCGCCCAGCACCGCCTCGAAGGTCGTGGCCTCGACCGGGATCAGGTCGACGAGCGATTCCCCTGTGACCAGGATCAGACCTTCGGATGCGGGCATGGCGTTTCCTTTGCGGCTCTCAGGGGCCGGCTTGGCGGCATGTGGCTTAGGGCAGCATACCGGCGCGGCGCCGCCCGTCCAGCTTAGGGCGGCGCTTGTCCCCGGCCGCGACGCCCTGATCGAAGCGCTAAAGCACGCCGCGACGCGCCAGATGGCGCATCAGGTGGCTCGCGCCAAAGGTCCAGGGGGCACAATCGGAGGTCGAGCGCATCCGGTTGACCAAACGCCCAAGTTCCGGCGCCGCGATCGTCACCACGTCGCCGATCTTGTGGGTGAAGCCCTTGCCGGGCGCGTCCCGGTCTTCGATCGGCGCGAACAATGTGCCGAGGAACAACACCGCACCGTCCGGGTAGCCATGGTGCGGGCCGATCATCTGGGCCACGAGATCGGCCGGATCGCGGCTGATCTTCGCGATCGAGCTCGATCCTTCCAGACGGTAGCCCTCCGGGCCGTCGACCGTCAGCGTCACGTGCATGGCGCGGACGTGGTCGAGGTCGAAGCTCGCATCGAAGAACCGCAGGAACGGCCCGAGGGCGCAGCTCGCGTTATTGTCCTTGGCCTTGCCGAGCAACAGGGCCGAGCGGCCTTCGACATCGCGCAGGTTGACGTCGTTGCCGAGCGTCGCGCCCACTATGGCGCCCGTCGAGGCGACAGCCAGCACCACCTCGGGTTCGGGGTTATTCCACGAGGACGCGGGATGGATGCCGGCGTCGGCGCCGGTTCCGACGGCCGCCATGGCGGGTGCCTTGGTAAAAATCTCGGCATCCGGGCCGATGCCGACTTCGAGATATTGCGACCAGGCACCCTGCGCGAGCAGCATCGCCTTCAGCCGCATGGCCTCGTCGGAGCCGGGCTTCAGCTTGGAGAAGTCGTCGCCCACCATAGCGGTAATTTCGGCCCGCAGGGTCACGGCCGCGGCGGCGTCGCCACGGGCCCGCTCCTCGATCACACGCTCCAGCATCGACACCGCGAAAGTGACCCCGGCCGCCTTGATGGCCTGCAGGTCGATCGGGGCTAGAAGGAAGGGCCGGCCCGGGTCGCGGCCCGCTTCGGGCGTGTTGGCCAGGATCGCGGCGAGTTCGCCGAGGTTCTCCCCCGGCGCCGCCTTCAAGACAGCGGCGGGGTCGGCGGCCTCGCAGAGGTCCCGCATCGTCGGAAAGCTCGGCGTGACATCGATGACGCCCTCGGACCGGATCGCCACCACGGCGGGACCGCCGAGATCCGGACGCCACAGGCGCCCCGCCAAAGCCCCAGTGGTTCCATCCGTCGGCAGGCTGTCGGCCACCAATGAGGCAAGCGGGTCGGACATCGGTTCGGCTCCAAGATCGGTCGGATCGCCTTGTCGCATGGTTCGATTGACGGGCGCCAGAGCCGAGCCTACACACTGGCATGCTAGTTGAATGCATCCCGTCATGCGTGACACCGGCGTGAGCCCGGCTCTCGCCTTGACGGCCGCGAGCGCACCCGGGCTCGACGCGCGCCGCCCTTCCAAGGCTGACCAGGTTTATGCTTCGGTCAAGGAGGCGATCCTGTCGGGCCTGCTGCCACCGGGATCGGCCATCGATAAGGCGGCCTTATGCGACCAGTTGGGGATGTCGCGCTTCCCCGTCGGCATCGCGGTCGGCCGCCTCGCATTTGAGAAGCTGGTGGTGGTCGAGCCGCAGCATGGGTCCTTCGTATCGCGCATTTCGCTCGGCGACGTGCGCGAGTTCATGCTGATCCGCCGCGCCCTCGAGGGCGACCTCGCGGCCGAAGCTGCCAAGGCTAGGCTGCCGGGGCTCGACATGGAGTTGGCCCGCTCGCTCCGCTACCAGGCGACGGCGGTCGAGGCGGCCGATCACGCTGGCTTCTATCGGCTCGATGTCGGCTTTCACCGCCTTATCGTGCAGGCGCTCGGGCTCACGCACGCGGCCGACATGCTGGAGCGGCTGTTGTCACATCTCGAGCGGGTGCGGCGGCTGCTCACCACGCCGCCCGGCCATGCGGGCCGCACCCTTGAGGACCACCGCGCCATCGCGGATGCCATCGCGGCCCGCGACCCCGGCATGGCGGCCCTTGCGGCCCGCGCCCACCTCGAACGCACCACCGCGATGTTCGCGAGCTTCGCCCAACAGAACCCCACCCTTTTCGCCGAGGCCGATCATGCTTGACGTCGTCCAATCCCCCGCCCGCACGCTGCGGCTGCAGCCCGCCGACAATGTCGTGGTGGCGGTCGACACCCTGGAACCCGGGCGGCCGAACGCCTCCGGCGTCGCGGCGCAGGCCCGCATTCCAAAGGGCCACAAGATGGCGGTAGCGCCGATCGCAGCGGGCGGCCCCATCCTGAAGTTCGGTCAGATCATCGGCTTCGCCAGCGCCCCGATCGCGCCGGGCGACTGGGTGCACGAGCATAACGTGCTGATGCAGGATTTCTCCCGCGACTATCAGTTCTCGGAGGGCGCCCGGAACGAGGCGGTGCTGCCGGTCGAGCAGCAGGCCACCTTCCAGGGGTTCCGCCGCGCGAGCGGCCGGGCCGGCACCCGCAACTACGTGGCGATCCTGACGTCGGTGAACTGTTCCGCCACCGTGGCCCGCTTCATCGCCCGCGAGGTGGAGAGGCAGGGGCTGCTGCGTGATTATCCCAACATCGACGGCGTCATCGCGCTGGTGCATGGCACCGGCTGCGGCATGGCTGCGAAGGGCATGGGCTTCGAGGCGCTGAAGCGCACCCAGTGGGGCTATGCCAGCAACCCCAACATCGCCGGCGTGCTGCTGGTGGGCCTTGGTTGCGAGGTGTTCCAGATCGGCCGCATGAAGGCCGAATACGGGCTCGTCGAGGGTGACACCTTCCGCACCATGACGATCCAGGAAACCGGCGGCACCCGCCGCACGGTCGAGGCGGGCCTTACGGCGCTCAAAGATATGCTGCCCGCCGCCAATCGCGTGGTTCGCGAAACCATTCCGGCGTCCGAGCTGATGCTGGCGCTGCAATGCGGGGGCTCGGATGGCTATTCGGGCATCACGGCCAATCCGGCCCTCGGGGTCGCGTCCGACATCCTGGTGCGCCACGGCGGCACCACCATCCTGTCCGAAACGCCGGAAATCTATGGCGCCGAACATCTGCTGACCCGGCGGGCCGCGACGCGCGACATCGGCGAGAAGCTCGTCGGCATGATCAAGTGGTGGGAAGACTACACGGCCCGCGTCGGCGGCGAGATGAACAACAACCCGTCGCCGGGCAACAAGGCCGGCGGCCTCACCACCATCCTCGAGAAGTCGCTGGGGGCTGCCGCCAAGGGCGGCACCGCGACGCTCAGCGGCGTCTACCATTATGCCGAGCCCGTCACCGCCAAAGGCTTCACCTTCATGGACACCCCCGGCTACGATCCCGTCTCGGCCACCGGGCAGGTAGCGGGCGGCGCCAACATCCTGTGTTTCACCACCGGGCGGGGTTCCGCCTATGGGTGCAAGCCGACGCCTTCGATCAAGCTCGCCACCAATTCCGACACCTTCCGCCGGATGGAAGAAGACATGGACATCAATTGCGGCGACGTGCTCGACGGCGTCAGCCTGGAGGCCAAGGGCCAGGAGATCTTCGACACCATCCTGCGGGTGGCTTCCGGAGCCCCCTCGAAATCCGAGACGCTCGGCTACGGCGATGCCGAATTCGTGCCCTGGCAGATCGGCGCCACCATGTAGGCGGTCAGATCCGCCCGGTGTGCCACTGCGACAATGGCGACCGGGCGGCGCTGGGGGAAAAGGCTTTGGTGCTTAAAACACCTCAGACCTAGCCCAGCCACCAGGGTCCGCCATCACCCGAAAGGGTGATGCGACAGCGATTAACGACCCCGTAGAGCCTTGGTTTGAAAGCGGGCCGGTGCCGGATAGGTCAGCACACCGTTCTCCATCGAGAACCCCTTGCCGGGCACGGCCTTGGCGGCCGGTCCGTCATCCACAGTTTCCCGTTGCGACGCGACGGCGCGACCCCGCGCCGCTCCGCCCGGCGCCCGGGCCACGCCGGACCGGACATGGGGCCGGACGCTCCGGACCCGATGCCGGCTGTGTTCCGCCTGCACGCCATGCGACCGGTCGTGCTGACCAGGCGTGAAGCTCAGGCTTTGCCGGGCGGAGGCGGCCGTCGGCTGGAAAGCCGCGAGACCGGCCCCAAGCAACAGCGCCAAGGCCCGGATGCCAAACTGGCGATCGCGCCTCATGCCCGCTTCTCCCAGCGGCCTTCGTGGCTTTGCTGCCAATAGGTGACGGTGTGGCTGGCGCCCTTCAGGGCCGACCATTGCCGCCGCGCATCCGCCACCGCTTCGTCGTCGCGACCATCGAACATCAGCATGGCGCGGGCATAGTCCTGCCGCTCCAGCGCCGGCTGCGCGACGGCACGATCGATGAAGATGCGCAGCGCCGCCCCATTGGGGTTCTCGTCATCGTCGGTCAGCAGCACCGGTTGCAGGGCGGCATTGCCGTCCCCCTTGACGGCATGCGGCAGGAAGCTCGCCTCGTCGAAGGTCCAGAGCAGGCTGTCGAGCACCTGCAGCCGCTCGGGCGCCGTGCCTTGCACGGCGACCCGCCAGCCCCGGTCGAGCGACCGGCGCAGCAGCACCGGCAGCACGGCATCGAGCCCCTGCGTTTCGAGATGATAAAACCACACCTCGGTCACGGCCGGGGCTCAGGCCTCGTAATGGTCCGCCACGAAGCGGTCGAGCAGCCGCACGCCCCAGCCCGACCCCCAGCTCTGGTTGATCTCGTCGAGCGGCGAGCCCATGCCGGTGCCGGCGATATCGAGATGGGCCCAGGGCACGTCGTTGACGAAACGCTGCAGGAACTGCGCCGCCGTGATGGAGCCTCCGTGCCGGCCGCCGGTGTTCTTGATGTCGGCGAATTTCGATTCGATGAGCTTGTCGTAGGCGGGCCCGAGCGGCAGCCGCCACACCCGCTCGCCCGTCGCATCGCCCGCCTGGCTGAGCCGGGCGCAGAGATCGTCGTTGTTCGAGAACATGCCGGCATATTCATGCGCCAGCGCCACGATGATGGCGCCCGTCAAGGTCGCAAGATCGATCATCACGGCGGGCTTGTAGGTGGCCTGCACATACCAAAGCAGGTCCGCCAGCACGAGGCGGCCTTCCGCATCGGTGTTGATGATCTCGATGGTGGTGCCGGACATCGCGGTCACGATGTCGCCAGGCCGTTGGGCGTTGCCGTCGGGCATGTTTTCGACGAGGCCGATCGCGCCCACCACATTGGCCTTGGCCTTGCGGCTCGCCAGGGCGTGCATCAAGCCGACCACGCAGGCGGAGCCCGCCATGTCGCCCTTCATGTCCTCCATGCCGGCCGCCGGCTTGATCGAGATGCCGCCGGTATCGAAGGTGACGCCCTTGCCGACGATCGCCACCGGCTGCTGGTCCTGCGCGCCGCCGTTCCAGCGCATGATGACGACGCGGCTTTCGTGGCGCGACCCCTGCCCGACCGCCAGCAGCGCCCGCATGCCGGCCTTCTCAAGAGCTGCCTGATCGAGCACTTCGATCTCGACGCCGAGCGAGGCGAGCTCGGCGGCCCGGCGCGCATATTCGACCGGGAACAGTACGTTCGGCGGCTCGTTGGTCAGGCTTCGCGCCGTGTAGACGCCATCCGCGATGGCCGAAAGGCTGGCGCCCGCGGCAGAGGCGGCCGCACCGTCGGCGGTGGCGATCGTCACCCGCACCGGCGCGTCATCCTCCTTCTCGGTCTTCTTGGACTTGTAACGGTCGAACCGGTAGGCGCGGAGCTTGAGGCCGAGCGCGAAGGAGGCGGCTGCGGCCGCGTCGGCCCCCGTCGGATCGAACACCACCAGGGCCTCGGTGCCGGCCTTCAGCTTGCCCATCACGAGGCCACCGAGCGTCACCCAGTCGTGCGGCCGCGCCGATGCCTCCTCGTCGATCCCCACCACGAGAAGCCGATCCGCCTGCATGCCGGCAGGGGCGATCAGGTCGAGGACGGTTTTCGGCTTGGCCTTGAACTGCGCCACCCCGGCCGCCCGTGCCACCAGGGCCGCGGCACCGTCGAAGGCCGTCGCGGCGGCGCCCCGCAAGGCCAGGGCCTTGCCGACGAAACACACCACCGTGCCGCCCCGGGCGGCCGCGAGGCTCGCGGGCTCGAGCGACGTGAAGGCAATCTCGACCAAATCGGACATTCTCGACCATCCTTAGCGGCTTTCGCCAAGGGTAGCCTGTGCACCCACGGCCCGTCCAATGGCAAGCGCCGGCTGCGGCCGAGCGGATGGACGCAAGACGATTAGCCTGCCCCTAAAATGCCGTGACGTCTGACTAGGAGCCGATCGGGACCGGCGCGCAATCACGTCCCAAGCGCGAGAAGCACGGGTGCGAAGCACGATGCACGGGGCTAAGTCATGGGTTATGCTGCACCGCACGATGGACGCCGGGACTAACCGGTCGTCGCGGACGATCCGACACCCATGAAGCTCGTTCAAGCCTATGTGTTCCGCACCACGCTGTGGGCCTTCTTGTCGGCGCTCGGCGTGCTGACCTTTATGATCTGGATCACCCAGGCGCTGCGCGAATTCGACCTGTTGACCACCAAGGGTCAGTCGCTGCTCACCTTTCTGGCCGTCACCGGCCTCGGCGTACCGTCTCTGGTGATGATCATCGCGCCGATCGCCTTGTTCATCGCGATCCTCTACAGCCTGAACAAGCTGAACAGCGACAGCGAGCTGATCGTGATGAGCGCCTCGGGCCTGTCGCCGGCCCGTTTGATGCGGCCCTTCGCGACCTTGACGCTGTTGGCGGCCCTGACGGTCGCGGCCATGTCGCTCTTCGTCATGCCGTGGAGCTTCCACGCCCTCCGGGATCTCATCACCGAGGTCCGCTCGGACTTTTTGACCCGCGTGGTGCGGGCCGGCACCTTCACGACGCTCGACCAGGGATTCGTGTTTCACTACCGGGAGCGCGGACCAAGCGGCGAGCTGCTGGGCGTCTTCATGCAGGACCGCCGCGACCCCGACAAGGTAACGAGCTACCTGGCCGAGCGGGGGCAGACCGTCAACACGGACGACGCGAGCTTCCTTGTGCTCGAAAAGGGCAGCGTGCAGCGTCAACAAGCCAACAGTCGTGACGCCGCGCTGGTGGCCTTCGACCGTTACGCCGTCGACCTCGCCCAGTTTGGCGGCGATGCGGGCAACATCCCTTACAAGCCGCGCGAGCGCAGCACCGCGGAACTGCTGCACCTCGACCGCAACGCCCCCGACGTGAAAGCCCAATACGGCAAATTCCGGGCCGAACTGCACGACCGTTTCGTCAACCCGCTTTATGCCGTCGCGTTCGGGCTTGTGGCCTTTGCGGCGCTCGGGCAGGCCCGGACCACCCGGCAAGGACGAAGCTCGGCCATCATGACCGCCATCATGGTGGTGATGGCCGTGCGGATATGCGGTTTCGCGGCCTCGAACGTCGCCGCCAGGACGCCCGCGGGCGTCGGCTTTGTTTACGCGGTGCCGCTGCTCACCATCCTGGGCACGCTGTTCATGCTGTTCGGGCCACGCATCAGCCTACCCCGGCTGACCGTGATGCCGAGCGTCCGGCAGAAACACGCCTGAGCATGGTCGGCTTCACCCTCGCGCGATACCTGTCGACCCGCTTCCTCAGCACCGTGATGGGCGTCTTCGGGACGATGTTCGCCCTGATCTATCTTATCGACTTCGTGGAGCTGTTCCGGCGCTCGGGCGACACCAAGGGGGCGACCGCACAGCTCGTGGCGCTGTTGTCGCTGCTGCGCGTGCCCGCGGTGGCCGAACAGATGCTGCCCTTCGCGGTGTTGTTCGGCGCCATGTTCGCGTTCCTTAACCTGACGCGCAAACTCGAGCTGATCGTCGCCCGGGCCGCGGGCGTGTCGGTGTGGCAGTTCCTGCTGCCGCCTGTCGCGGTGGCGCTCGCGCTCGGCCTGTTCGCCGTGACGGTCTACAATCCGATGTCCGCCATCTTCAAGCAGCGGGCCGATCGGCTTGAAGTCAAGCTGTTCGGCCAGAAGGGCGGCACCGGCGACGCCGACCTGTGGATCCGGCAGAAGAGCCTCGACGGCCAGGCGATCTTGCGTGCCACCCGGGCCAGCGACGGGGGAATCAATCTGTCGGGCGTCACGGCCTTCGTGTTCGAGCCCGACGGATCCTTCATGGAACGCATCGAGTCGGATCATGTGGCGTTGCATCCGGGATACTGGTCGATGGAAAACGCACGCGTCCTGGCGCCCGACACGGCGCCGGTGGACGACCACACCTACCTGCTGGCCAGCAATCTGACGCCCGAACAGGTGACCCAATCCTTCGTCCCGCCCGAAAGCGTGCCGTTCTGGGAGCTGCCCGAAGTGCGGGACCGAACCGAACGCGCCGGGTTGGATGCCACCGCCTATGCGCTGCAATATCAGAAGCTTCTGGCCCGGCCGCTGTTGTTCGTCGCCATGGTTCTCGTGGCGGCTTCGTTTTCCTTAAGGTTTTTCCGGTTTGGTGGCGTGGCCCGCATGGTGGCGGGCGGCGTGGCATCGGGCTTCGTGCTTTATGTCGCAACCAAACTGGTTGGGGATCTCGGCGGTGCCGGCCTCCTCAGCACGCAGGTCGCCGCTTGGTCTCCGGCCATTGTCGGGAGTATGTTGGGATCGCTGGTGCTGTTGTACCAGGAAGATGGTTGATGCGGGACGCTGCCTAAGTGCGAATGGAAGTGAAGTCGCGTATCGCCATGTTCGGACAGGTCGCCACCGTTCTCCTCGCCACCTTGCTGGCGACGGCGAGCGTAGGCACGGCCCATGCGGCCCAGGTTGCCTCCGCTCCGGCGCAGGCGGGAACCGCCGCGCCGCAAAAGACCGACCGGCTGGTCGTCCAGGCCAATCAGCTCGTCTACAACCGCGACACCAACGTGGTCACGGCCGAAGGCAATGTGCAGCTTTATTACCAGGGCCGCACCCTCGAAGCCGACAAGGTGATCTACAATCGCGCGACCAGCCGCGTTTATGCCGAAGGCAATGCCAAGCTGACCGAAGCCGATGGCTCGGTGACGCATGCCACCCGGTTCGATCTGACGGATGATTTCCGCAGCGGGTTCATCGACAGCCTGAGCACGCTGACGGCCGACAAGACGACGATCACGGCGCCGCGGGCCGAACGCAACGAAGGCGAGACCACCGTGCTCGACAAGAGCACCTATACGGCCTGCGCGCCCTGCAAGGAGCATCCCGAGCGGCCGCCGCTTTGGCAGGTCAAGGCCGTCAAGATCATCCACAAGTCCGACGAGCAGATGATCTACTACGAGGACGCCACCTTCGAATTGGCCGGCGTCCCCCTGGCCTATTTCCCCTACCTGTCCAGCCCCGATCCGAGCGTCACCAAGAAGAGCGGCGTCCTGGCACCGCGCTTCCTGTATAACGAGCGCCTCGGCTTTGGCACCTCGATCCCGTATTTCTGGAATCTCGCGCCCGACTACGACGTGACGCTGACGCCCACGATCCTGACGCGCCAGGGCGTGCTTGGCCAGGCCGAGTTCCGCCAGCGCCTCAGCACCGGCACCTACAACATCCGCGCCACCGGGATCTACCAGCTCGATCCCAGCGCCTTCGCGGCCTCGCCCTATGGGTCAGGGCAGCGCGATCTGCGCGGCTCGATCGAGACCAAGGGGCAGTTCTACATCAACCCCGAGTGGAAATACGGCTGGGACATCGCGGTCTTCTCGGACAAGTACTTTTTCCAGGACTACAAGGTCCGCGACGATACGCTGACGGCGGACTACATCCGCGAGTCGATCTCCACCGTCTACCTGACCGGCAAGGGCGACCGCAGCTTCTTCGATCTGCGCGGCTACTATATCCAGGGCCTGTCGTCGTTCGACTTCGAAAAGCAGCAGCCGCTCGTGCTGCCGACGGTCGATTACAACCGCACCGTCGCGGTCGATCCGGCGCGCTCGCTGGGGATCGGCGGCGAGGTCAATATTGACGCCAACATCACGGCGCTGAGCCGCGATGCCGCTTATTACGAGTCGACCGGCACGCGGCTGCTCGACAAGGCTTATGGGCTCTACGACGTTTGCCCGACCGCCAATCCCGCGAAGCCGAACTTCACCCCCCCGACCTGCCTGCTCCGCGGCATCGGTGGCAGCACCGAGCGGGCCTCAGCGCAGATCACCTGGCAGCGCAAGTTCATCGACCCGATCGGCGAAGTCTGGACGCCCTTCGCCTTCGCGCGCTTCGACGTGGAAGGCTACAACCTCAACACCTCCGACACCTTCTCGTTCACGAACGGGTCCTCGACGTCGGTTATCGCCAACACCAATCAGTCGAATTTCTTCAGTTCAAACAACTCGCTGTTTGCCCGGGCGATGCCGGGCATCGGCCTCGACTGGCGCTACCCTTTCGTGGCGCAGACCGGCAGCGTCACCCATACGCTCGAGCCGATCGCCCAGGTGATCGTGCGGCCCAACGAAACGGACGCCGGGCAGCGGCCTAATGAAGACGCCCAGAGCCTGTTCTTCGACGATACCAACTTGTTCGAGTGGAATAAGTTCTCCGGCTACGATCGGGTCGAGGGTGGCGTGCGGGCCAACGTCGGCGGCCAATATTCAATGACGTTCCAGCAGGGCGGCTATGTGAACGCCTTGTTCGGCGAGTCGGTGCAACTCGCAGGCACCAATTCCTATGGCGTGTCCGACATCTCGCAGGTGTCTTCGCAGTCGGGCCTCGAGACGACCAACTCGGATTATGTCGGCCGCTTCGCCCTCGCGCCGAACTCCAACCTGTCGTTCATCGCCAAGGGGCGCTTCAACCAGCAGGATTTCACACCCGAGACGATCGACCTGATCGGGCGCTTCAGCATCATGGACTTCTCGTCGTCTGTGCAGTTCTCGCGCTACGAGGCGCAACCGCTGGTCGGCTATCCGTTCACCCGCGAAGGCGTGCTGCTGACGGGGCGCTACAACTTCCTCGACCATTATTTCGTCAGCGCCAACACCACGCTGGACCTCAAGCCCTACAAATACAACACAACCACCGGCGCCTACGACACGCCCTTGGGCCGCCCCAAGCTGTCGGTGCTTGGGCTCGGCGTCGGCTATAACGACGAATGCACGACCTTCAGCGTCAATTATTCCCAGAGCTACACCACGGCATCCAACACCGAATATGACGACAAGACTCTCACCTTCACGCTGACGTTGCGGACCCTGGCATCCGCCAGCGGATCGTCGGCCCTCGGCAACAGCGTCGTGGAAGACGGCCACTGAACGTCATGGCGGCGGGTTCCGAGGTCACCTCCGACGGATTGCCGCCGCTTCGCGACGTGGTGGCGCGACACGGGCTCGAGCCGAAGCGGTCGCTCGGGCAGAATTTCCTTTTCGACCTGAACCTGACGGCTCGCATCGCCCGGACCGCCGGGCCTCTGGCGGGCGTCACGGTGGTCGAGGTCGGACCGGGCCCAGGCGGCCTCACCCGGGCCCTGCTGGCCCAAGGCGCCGAACGCGTCGTGGCGATCGAGCAGGACAGCCGCTGCCTGGCGGCCCTGGCCGAGGTGGCGGCGCATTATCCCGGACGCCTCGAGGTGATCGAGGGCGACGCGCTGACGGTGGACCCGAGCGCCTATGCGGTACCCGGACGGCCGCTGCGCATCGTGGCGAACCTTCCCTACAATGTCGGTACGGCACTGCTGACAGGCTGGCTCGAAACGGAGCCATGGCCGCCCTGGTTCGACCGCATGGTGCTGATGTTCCAGCGCGAGGTGGCCGAACGCATCGTCGCGACACCGGCCCAGCGGGTCGACTACGGCCGCCTCGGTGTGCTGTGCGGCTGGCGCACCAAGGCCCGTATCCAGTTCGACGTGCCGGCCTCGGCCTTTACGCCGCCGCCGAAGATCACATCCTCGATCGTCGAACTGGTGCCTCGGCCCGATCCGCTGCCCTGCAGGGCGGGCGCCCTCTCGGCCGTCACGCAGGCGGCATTCGGGCAGCGTCGCAAGATGCTGCGCCAATCGTTGAAGGCGCTGCCGGGTCTTCAGCCGGCGGATCTGCAACCCATGCTGGACGCGGCCGCGGTCGACGGTACCCGCCGGGCCGAGGAACTCACCATCGCGGATTTCGTCGCCATGGCCAGCTGGTGGGACGAGCGGCGGATCAACGCTCGTCCATGAGGCGCGCCACGAGCGCGGTCGTCACCGCCGTCTGACGCAGGCGCCGCAACCGCTCGGCCTTCAGGATCGACAGCACGCTGCCAAACGTCTGCTGCAGATCCTCGTTGACCAGCACGTAATCGTAGCTGGTCCAGCGGGAGATCTCGTTGCGCGACGCGGCCAGCCGAGCGTCGATGACGTCGGCCGAATCCTCGGCTCGACGCTCGAGCCTCCCCCGCAACTCCCGCATCGAGGGCGGCAGAATGAAGATCGTCACGGCGTCCTGGGGCGCCTTGGCCCGGACCTGCTGCGTCCCCTGATAATCGATGTCGAACAGCATGTCGCGGCCGCCCGCCAGCACCTCCTCGGCCGGCGCCCGGGGCGTGCCATAGGAATTGCCATGCACTTCGGCATGTTCCAGCAGGTCGCCGGCGTCCCGCAGGGCCGCAAAGGTCGCCGGGGTGATGAAGTGATAATGGATGCCGTCGGCCTCGCTGGCCCGACGCGCCCGTGTGGTGACCGACACGGACAGGGTGAGGTCGAGCTCGCGGTTCTGCAACAGCAGCCGGGTGAGCGTGGTCTTGCCGGCGCCGGACGGCGACGACAGGATCAACATTAATCCACGGCGCGAGGGAGGCAGGCTGGAAACCGGATCGACGATCGTCATAGCGTCACAAGTTGGAAAGGGACGGCAACCTGCGCGATTTCCCGCGCCCGGTCCAGCCCCGCATGAGCGGCGGCGGCGCGGCCTGCCTTCAGCGGGTGAGCACCGGCATCGGAGGGAGCGCCTTCAAAGCCGGAACCGATTTGGCGCTCGACAGGTCGTAGCTGCGATCTTTCAGCGGATCGAGGGCGGTGCCTTCCGAAGCATCGAAGATCCGCACACGCCCCTCGGCCAGGGGCGGCAGGCCGCCCTCCGGCGAGGCTGATGCAGTGCGCAGCGGCGCCGTCTCGGCCGGGAGCGCGCTTGAACTCGCGGGCAAGCCCATCGCCGCTTCGCGCGCCTTCATCTCGGCCTGCCGCTGGGGCGAAAGCGGGAACGTCTGCATCGAGCCGGCGGGCTCTGCCACACCGGTGTCAGCCGCCGCGGCGCCGAAGACATCCTGCGGCGGATCCTTCGACCTGACGCCGTCGACCTCGACGTCGAGTTCGTTGAACAGATCACCGTTCGGCTCGGCCCGGGGCGCGCCAATGAAATGCGCGTCGCTCGTCAGCAACGGCACGGCCGCGAAGCGGTCGCCCGCCTGCTTCCCCGCCCCAGAGCCGAGCGGCGCCAGGCCGCCGAACACCGTGTCCGAACCGAGATCGCCGCGCTGGTTCTTGCTGCCGGCCGGCGCCGCCGGGCCCGCAGGCCCCGAGTCGGGCGTCACCTTGTCCTTGGCGTCCTTCTCGATCTGGCGCCAGCGCAGGACGTTGGCGCGATGCTGATCGAGCGTTTCCGCAAAGGCGTGGCCCCCCGTGCCATCAGCCACGAAATAGAGTTCGCGGGTACGCGACGGATTTGCCACCGCCTCCAGCGCCGCCTTGCCAGGGTTGGCGATCGGCCCAGGCGGCAGCCCGGCGATCTGATAGGTATTGTAGGGGGTCTTCTGTTCGACCTCGGTTTTCAGGATGCCCCGCCCGAGCGTGCCCTTGCCGCCCACTAGCCCGTAAACGATGGTTGGGTCGGACTGCAGGGGGATGTTCTTCGACAGCCGATTGATGAAGACGCCCGCCACGCGGGGGCGCTCGTCCGCCTTGCCGGTTTCCTTCTCGACGATCGAAGCCAACGTCACGAGCTCATAGGGCGACCGGATAACCGTTTCGCCCGTGCGATGGCTCCACACCTCGTTGACGACCTTGCGCTCTTCCTGCTGCATGGTGCGCACCAATTGCTCGCGCGTGGTGCCACGGGCGAACTTATAGGTGTCGGGCATCAGCGAGCCTTCGGGCGGCACGGCCTTCAGTTCGCCCACTAGCACGTCGTTGTCGCTCATGCGGTCGACCACCTGCTGGCTGGTCAGGCCTTCCGGGATCGTCAGGGCGTGCAGCACCTGCTTGCCCGACACCAGCGTGTCGATCACGTCCTGCAGGCTGGCATTCTGCTTGAACAGGTACTCGCCCGCCTTCACGCTCCCCTTGTTGCGTTCGAGCAGAAGCATCGCCTTCATCAGCATGGCATTGTCGATGACGCTGTTTTCCTCCAGCGTCGTCTCGACGTCGTCGCCCTTCAGGATGTTGACGGTCTTGTCGGCGCCCAATGGCCCCGGAGCGGTGACCTTGCTGGACACGAACGACCAGCCGATCACGGCCACCACCACTAGGACGATGATGAACGACAAAAGGCCGCTCAGCAGCGAGAACAGTGAAGCGCGCTTGTGGCGTTGTGGGGCGGGCGGCGGAGGCGGCGCCGCTTCAGGCTGCAGGGCTTCCCTCGGGCTTTTCAACGACGGCACCCTTCGGATCGTTACGCACGGGTAGGCTGCGGCCGCGCCGCAGACCGTTCTAGCCTAACCAGGACGCGGAACAACGGCGCGCTCGTGGCGGGGCGACAGGCACGCGGCGATTTCCCGGGTTTGATGCGGCAGTGCCACGCGGCACCGGCCGTCTCAGGCGTCGGGGTGGCGGAACACCAGCGACGCATTCGTGCCGCCGAACCCGAAGGAATTCGACAGCGCGACGCCGATACGCTTCGACTTGGCCTTGTGGGGCACGAGGTCGATCGGCGTTTCGACCGACGGATTGTCGAGGTTCAGCGTCGGCGGCGCCACCTGGTCGCGGATGGCCAGAACCGAGAAAATGGCTTCAACGGCCCCGGCGGCACCCAGCAGATGACCGACCGCCGATTTCGTCGACGACATGGTGAGACCCTCGACCGCATCGCCCATCAGGCGCGTCACGGCGCCGAGCTCGATCTCGTCGCCAAGCGGCGTCGAGGTACCATGAGCGTTGACGTAGTCGACCGCCGAGGGCTCGAGGCCGGCGCGCTTCAGCGCGGCCTTCATGCACCGATAGGCACCATCGCCATCCGCCGATGGCGCGGTGATGTGGTAGGCGTCGCCGGTGAGACCATAGCCGATCACCTCGGCATAAATGCGGGCTCCGCGGGCCTTGGCGTGTTCGAGGCTCTCGACCACCACGCAACCGGCCCCGTCGCCCATGACGAAGCCGTCACGATCCTTGTCGTAGGGCCGCGAACCCGCCTCAGGCCGGTCGTTGAAGCCGGTCGACAGTGCCCGGCAGGCGCAGAAGCCGGCGAAGCTGAGGCGATTGACAGCCGATTCGGCGCCGCCCGCCACCATGACGTCGGCATCTCCGAAGGCCACCAGCCGCGCGGCGTCGCCGATCGCGTGCGCGCCGGTCGAGCAAGCCGTAACGACCGCATGGTTGGGCCCTTTCAGGCCGTGCATGATCGACACGTAACCGCTGGCCAGATTGATCAACCGGCCCGGGATGAAGAAGGGCGACAAGCGACGCGGGCCCCGCTCGTGCATCAGCACGGCGCCCTCGTTGATGCCGCCGAGACCGCCGATACCCGAGCCGATCAGCACGCCGGTGTTGATCTGGTCCTCGTAGGTCTTGGGCTCCCACCCGGCATCCCGCAGGGCCTGGGTGGCGGCCGAGACCGCATAAACGATGAAGGGGTCGACCTTGCGTTGTTCTTTGGGCTCCATCCAGCTGTCGGCATGGAAGGTGCCGTCCTGCCCGTCGCCGCGCGGGACCTGGCAGCCGATCTTGCAGGCAAGGTCGGAGGTATCGAAATCCTCGATGATCCTGGCGCCGCTCTGGCCCGCGATCAACCGCGCCCATGTTGTGGGAACGTCACCGCCGAGCGGCGAGACCATGCCCAATCCGGTGATAACGACCCGACGTCCGAGGTTCACCTATCCAGATCCTTACTCTTGGTCGTGTTGCGGGCGCCCGACCGGCGGAACCGTATCCAAGCACCAGTCCCCGCGGCCACACCGCAGGCCTCGCCGCGGCACCGGGGCGCCGCGGCTCCTGATGGGTGTCAGGCCTTCTTGTTCTTCTCGAGGAACCGCACCGCATCGCCGACGGTGACGATCGTCTCGGCCGCATCGTCCGGAATCTCGACGCCGAACTCTTCCTCGAAAGCCATGACGAGCTCAACGGTGTCGAGCGAGTCGGCGCCCAGATCGTCGATGAAATTGGCGTTGTCGACCACCTTGTCCGGCTCCACGCCGAGGTGTTCCACAACGATCTTCTTCACGCGCTCGGCGACATCGCTCATCTGGTCATTCCTTGTTGAGGTTGGTGTGCTCTGGTCGTGAGCGTTGATCGGATCCCGTGTCCACCGCTGCGGTCTGACCCGGGATGCTCAACACCCCAAGAGGGCCGTTGCCGCTGCTGGCCGACGCTCGCGTTGGAAGCACATTCGTTACAGAAAGGCAATTTCCCCAGGCCTTCGTTGTTGGTTTATGGCCCGGGGTGGGTTGCTAGCACGGCGATTCCGCCTTGGCGAGAGCGGGAAACGCCACCAAGGCTGCAGGCGGCCCTACCGCTACGGGCCTCTACACCATGGCCATGCCGCCATTCACGTGCAGGGTCTGGCCCGTCACATAGCCGGCCTCGTCACTGGCCAGGAAGGCCACGCAGGCCGCGACGTCGGTGCCGGCCCCCATCTGGCCAGCCGGGATGCTGCCCAGGATCTTGTCCTTCTGGGCGTCGGTCAGCACGGCCGTCATGGCGCTGGCGATGAAGCCCGGCGCGACGCAATTCACCGTGACGCCGCGGCTCGCCACCTCGGCCGCGAGCGACTTGCTCATCGCGGTGAGGCCCGCCTTCGAGGCCGCGTAATTGCCCTGCCCGGCATTGCCGGTGGTGCCCACCACCGATGTGATGGTGACGATGCGCCCGGCACGGCGCTTCATCATGCCCTTGAGGGCCGCGCGGGACAGCCGGAAGCCGGCCGTCAGATTAATGTCGAGAACCGCCTGCCAGTCCTCGTCCTTCATCCGCATGAAAAGCTTGTCGCGCGTCACGCCGGCGTTGTTGACCAGGATGTCGAGCCGGCCGAGTGCCGCCTCGGCGGCCGGCACCAGCGCCTCAACGGCCTCGACGTTGCCGAGGTCGCACGGCAGGCAGTGGACGCGATCACCAAGCTCCGCCGCGAGCTCGTCGAGCTTGGCCGCGCGGGTGCCCGAGATCGCCACTGTGGCGCCCTGAGCGTGCAGGGTGCGGGCGATGGCGCCACCGAGACCGCCTGTGGCGCCCGTCACGAGAGCGGTCTTGCCGGTCAGATCGAACATGGATGGGTCCTTTGTTTCAGACGAGCGCGGGCCGTGCCGACTCGACGCCACGGGAAAGCTCAACGGTTGCGGAAAGCCGCGATATCGTCCGGCGTGCCGATCGATCGGGCCTGCGCCTCGGGTGCGATGCGCTTCACCAATCCAGCCAGCACCTTGCCGGAGCCGACCTCGACGAACTCCGTCACCCCCGCATCGGCCATGAAGCGCATGCTTTCGCGCCAGCGCACGGTGCCACACACCTGATCGACGAGCGCCTGCCGGATGGCATCCGGGGTCGTCACCGGCGCGGCCAGCCTGTTGGCCACCACCGGCACGACCGGTGCCTTGATGTCGGCCGCCGCGAGGGCATCGCGCATGGCAACCGCGGCCGGCGCCATCAGGCCGCAATGGAAGGGGGCCGACACCTGCAGCAACACCGCCCGCTTGACGCCGCGCGCCTTGGCGAGCGCAATGGCCCGCTCCACCGCGGCAGCGTGGCCCGACACCACGACCTGCCCGCCGCCATTGTCGTTGGCGATATCGCAGACCTCCCCCTCGGCCGCTTCGGCCGCGATGGCGCGGGCCTGCTCCTCCTCAACGCCGAGAAGGGCCGCCATGGCGCCCTCCCCGGCCGGTACCGCCCGCTGCATGGCCTCGCCGCGCAGCCGTAGCAGTTGCGCCGCCGTCTCGATCTCGAAGGCGCCCGCCGCCGCCAGCGCCGAATATTCTCCAAGCGAATGGCCAGCCACAAAGGCGGCATCGGTCACCGCGAAACTGGCCTCGGCCTGCAATACCGCCACAACCGCGAGGCTGGTTGCCATCAAGGCCGGCTGGGCATTGGCGGTGCGGGTCAGCTCGGCCTCGGGCCCGGCGAACATCAACCGCGACAAGGGCTCACCAAGGGCCGCATCGACGCGGTCAAACACCGTTCGCGCCACGGGAAAGCTCTCGGCCAGGGCCTTGCCCATGCCGACGGCCTGGGACCCCTGCCCCGGAAAAACGAGTGCGATGGACATCGGGCCTCCATGGCCGTTGAAAGGGTCGCGAGTTCCATCATCGGCATGGCTGTGTCAAGCGCGCCACAGCGGTCCGGCAATCGAACGCCGCCGCGGCGATGGCTCGGGATCGACAGCGCCGGTCGATTCGGAGCGAGCCCGTCCGGTAGGACGCTTTCCCATGTCGTGGGAGAATGCAACCATGGATCGGCCCAAAACCTCACCCGGCACCGACAGGACCCTCGGCTTCGTGCTGGTGGCGATCTCGGCCGTGTTGTGGAGCACCGCGGGCCTGTTCGTCCGCATGGCCGGGCTCGATCCCTGGACGGTGCTGGGATGGCGGTCGCTCGCCTCGGCGGTGTTCCTCGCGGCCTTTTTCGCGATGCGAAGCCGCCGACGCGCCGGCGCCGCCCTGCGTCGCCTGGGCTGGCCCGACCTGTTCCAGATCGCCACCAGCCTCATAGCCACGATCGCCTATGTGTTCGCACTCGAACTGACCAGCGTGGCCAATGTGATGACCGTCTACGCCACCCTGCCGTTCGTGGCGGCCGGCATCGCCTTTGTGTGGGTCGGCGAGCGCGTCGACGCCCGCCTGCTCGTCGCCGGCGCCGTGGCGCTCGCCGGGGTGGCCCTGATGGCGGGGGCCGCCATGACGGCGCGCGACATCGCCGGCAATCTCGCGGCCTTTGCGACGACGGTCGGCTTCGGCCTGCAGCTGGTGCATGTGAAGCGGCATCCGGGCGCCGACATGCCGCTCATCATGGCTGTCGCGGCAGGGCTATGCGCCATCCTGAGCTGGCCCTTGATGGCCGCCACCCTGCCGAGCCCGAGCCAGATCGGCGCCATGGCGGCGTTTGGCATCCTGACCACCGGCATCGGCTACATTCTGGCCCTCGAAGGCGGACGCCGCATCGGCTCAGGCGAGGCCGGCATCGTGTCGATGCTGGATGTGGTGCTGGGGCCGCTTTGGGTGTGGCTGGCCTTCGCGGAAGTGCCGAGCCGGGCCGTGCTCCTGGGCGGCACGCTCGTGCTCGGCTCGGTGCTGTGGTACCTGTGGCGCAGCCGGGAGGGGGCGACGGCGGTGTCGCCGTAAGCCTCTGCCCGACAGGCCTTCCCTTCCGCCGCGATCTCGGCTATCTAGTCCTCCTCCGCAGACCCTGGCCGGGGGCTGAACGGGAGCGCTTTGCTGTTGATCGCAGCCGAGCGAGGGTTACGACCCGCTGCTCCCCGTGTTCCCGCCTTCGTTGATCCATCCGTCGAGCCTTTCCGGGGCTCGAAGGGCTTCGCGCCAGGGTCGGCACGACGATGATGAAAGGCAGAACCAGCATGGCTCTCTATGAGCATGTCTATCTGGCGCGGCAGGACGTGACTGCGCAACAGGTGGAAACCATTACCGAACAGATGAAGGGCGTGATCGAGGCCGGCGGCGGCACGATCGCCAAGGTGGAATATTGGGGCGTCAAGTCCCTCGCCTACCGCATCAAGAAGAACCGCAAGGCGCATTTCACGCTGATGAACATTTCGGCGCCGGCGTCCGCCGTGGCCGAAATGGAACGTCAGCTCAGCCTCAACGAGGATGTGTTGCGCGTCCTCACGCTCCGCATGGAAGAGCTCGAGGAAGGTCCCTCGGCGATGCTGCGCAAGCGTGAAGAAAGCGACCGCGACGATCGCGGTGACCGCGGCGATCGCCGTGGCGGCGGCGGTGGCCGTTTCGACCGTGCTCCGCGCCCGCCCCGTTCGGCTGAAGGCGGCTTCGCTCAAGAGGGACAAGCCTGATGTCGACCGCTCCGCGCCGCCCCTTCTTCCGTCGTCGCAAGTCCTGCCCGTTCTCCGGCCCGAATGCGCCGAAGATCGACTACAAGGACACGCGCCTGCTGTCCCGCTACGTGTCCGAGCGTGGCAAGATCGTGCCGTCCCGCATCACGGCCGTCTCGGCCAAGAAGCAGCGCGAGCTTGCTCAGGCCATCAAGCGCTCGCGCTTCCTGGGCCTGCTGCCTTACGTGATCCGCTAAGCCGCTTCGCGGTATTGCGTTTCGGCGGTCGGGTCAGCCCGGCCGCCCCACAAGATCCGGCCGGGGTGTGATCCCTCCGACTTCGTTGGCGGCCCGCTGGGGCCGTCTAACCGCCTCCCGCGGGACAGCATGGCTTCGTTGAAACCTATTGGCGTCGCGGCCGGCGCCGGACTCGCCTCGGCTCTGCTCTTCGCGGCTTCCGCCAAGGGCGGCCCGTTGGCGATCGTCATCGCCTATGCGACACCGCTGCCGATCATGATCGCGACGCTTGGGTTCGCGCAGGCCACCGGCCTCATCGCGGCCGGCGTCGGCACCGTGACGATCTTGGCCTTGCTGGGCCTTTTGCCGGCTGTCTTCTTCGCCGTCCTGATCGGCTTGCCATCCTGGTGGCTCGGCTATCTGAGCCTGCTGGGCCGCCCGACGGCCGAACCCGTGCCGACAGTGTCCTCAGCGGCGCCCGCCATGGCTTGGTATCCGATCGGCAGGGTCGCGGCTTCGGGCGCCGCCCTGGTCACACTTGTTGTGCTTGGCTTCGGGGCCGCTACCCTGGCGCATTACGGCGGCTATGAAACGGCCGTAGCGGCCTTGACGGCCCACCTGAAGACCATGTTGGCCCAGGCAGGCCCGGAAGGGCAGCTGGCCGAGGCGGCCGGCTCGGTGGTGCGCCTGCTGCCGTCCTTGATGGCGGCCTCCACCTTCCTGATGCTGATGTTGAACCTATGGGTCGCGGGCCGGGTCGTGCAGGGCTCGGGGCTGCTGGCGCGCCCCTGGCCGACGCTGCCCGAGCATCTGCGATTGCCGCGCTGGGCGGCTTACGTGCTAGTCGGGGCGGCCTTGGCGACGCTACTGGGCAGCATCGCCGGCATGGTCGCGGGCGTCGTCCTGGCGCCCCTCGCCGTCGCCTTCGTGCTGCAGGGTCTGGGGGCCGCCCATGCGTTGACGCGTGGCCTCGCGGCCCGGCGGCTCATTCTGTTCGCCATCTATTTCATCACGCTGAGCCTCGTGCCGTCGCTGCTGGCGCTGGCGGTGCTCGGCGTCGTGGATTGCCTGACGCCGTTGCGGCGGCCCCGGGCCCTACCTCCCACACCATCCAACCAACCCCGATAGGAGAGAACCATGGAAGTGATTCTGCTGGAGCGCGTGCCGAAGCTCGGCCAGATGGGCGACAAGGTGCGCGTCAAGGACGGCTTCGCCCGCAATTTCCTGCTGCCGCGCGGCAAGGCCCTGCGCGCCACCGTGAAGAACGCCCAGACCTTCGAAGGCCAGAAGGCCCAGCTCGAGGCCCGCAACCTCGAAGCCAAGCAGGAAGCCCTCGCGGTCGGCCAGCGCATCGAAGGCGCCAGCTTCACCATCATCCGTCAGGCGGGCGAGACCGGCCAGCTTTACGGGTCGGTGTCGCCGCGTGACATCGCCGAGGCGGTCAGCAAGGCCGGCGTTTCGATCAACCGCAACCAGATCGCCCTGATGACCCCCATCAAGGCCATCGGCATGCACACGGTGCCGCTGCAGCTGCACCCGGAAGTGTCCGTGAACGTCACGGCCAACGTGGCGCGTTCCGAGGCCGAAGCCGAGCGTCAGGCCATGGGCGAAGACCTCAACGTCCGCGAAGAGAACACCCTCGACGACCTCGGCCTCGAGGTCGGTGCGGCGCTGGCCGAGAGCGGCGGCAGCTTCGATCGCTAAAAAAACCAGGGCGGGCCGCACCAAGCGGCCCGCCCTTCTCGACCCTGATCTGGCTCAGACGGGTCGGGCTACAAGCTGAACCGATATTCCGTGATCTGCCGGTAGGTTTCGCCGGGCCGCAGCACGCTCGACGGGAAATGCCGGTGGTTCGGTGCGTCGGGGAAATTCTGCGTCTCCATGGCGACGCCCGCATAGGCGCCATAATGGGCGCCATCGAGGCCCGCCACCGGCACATGCACCTTGGCGCCGTCATAGATCTGCACGCCGAACTGATCGGTCGCCACCTCAAGCGCGAGCCCGTTCGCCTTCGAGCGCAGCAGCGCCGCATGGGCGAGGCCCGTCGCGGCATCGGGCTGGCGAGCCAGCACGTAATTCATGTCGTAATGCTGGTCGGACGGGTCGCGGATCGGGCGCGGCGCCCGGAAGTCGAACGGCGTGCCAGCCACCGGCACGATCGCGCCGGTGGGGATCAGTTCGTCGTCGACCGCAGTACGGAAGGCCGCCGCGACGCTCAATTCGTGGTCGCGCACGTCGGCCGAGCCGTCGAGGTTGAAATAGGCATGGTTGGTCAGGTTGACGACCGTCGGCGCGTCCGTGGTGGCGGTGATCTCCATCCGCAGCGTCAAGCCGTCCAGCCGATACAGGCAGGTCACGTCCAGGTTGCCCGGAAACCCCATGTCGCCGTCGGCCGAGTGCAAGGCCAGCGTGACACTGTCGGCGGTGCTGTTCGCCAGCCGCCAGGGCAGCTTGTTGAAGCCGGCCGTGCCGCCATGCAGGGCGTTGCGGCCCTTCTCGTTGCAGGGCACCTGGAAGGACCTACCGTCGATCGCGAACTGGCCGCGCGCGATGCGGTTGGCGTAGCGCCCCGGCACAGCACCGAAGCTCGGCGAATGGGCGCGGTAATCGGCAAGGCTGTTGAGGCCTAGCACGGTCGATTGCCGAACGCCGCGTACCGGCACCGCGAGGTCGCGGATGACGGCGCCCCAGGTGATAATGCTGGCTTCCAGCCCCGCCGCGGAAGCGATGGAGATCTCCTGGACGGGGATGCCGTCCACCTCACCGAAGTCGCGAACAGCCCCTGACATCCCGTGTCTCCCTTGTGGTCCGGCCCTAGTGGGCCTTCGCGTCGAACTCTTCGGCCCGCAGCCGGTGGGCGAGCCCATCCAGCACGGCGTTGATCATGCCGACTTCCTCGCGCTCGAAGAAGGCGCCACCGATGTCGGCATATTCCTTGATGACGACGCGGGCCGGCACGTCGCCACGGTGGCGCAACTCATAGGCGCCCGCCCGCAGGATGGCGCGCAGGATGCTTTCTACCCGGGTCAGCGGCCATCCGCTTTGCAGCGCGTCATTGACCATCCGGTCGAGCGGGCCCTGGTGCTCGAGCACGCCGTTCAGCACGTCGCGGAACAGCCCGATATCGGCCGGCTTGTATTGGTCGCCCTCGACTTCCTGCCCGATCCAATGCGACTCGAATTCCGCCAGGATGTTCGGCAGCGCCGTACCGGCGAGCTCCATCTGGTAGAGCGCCTGCACGGCGGCAAGGCGCGCGGCAGCGCGTTGTTCGGGACGCGGCGTCATCAGCGGACGCCCAGGCCGCGTTTCAGCCGAAGCAGCGTCAGGGCAGCCTCGGCGGCCTCGGCGCCCTTGTTGCCGCGCGCCGGATCGGCCCGCACCTCGGCCTGCTCCAGGGTCTCGACCGTCAGGATGGCATTGCCGATCGGGAAGCAATGCGCCATGCCGAAATCCGTCAGGCCGCGGGCGCTTTCGTTCGACACGATCTCGAAATGGTAGGTTTCGCCCCGGATGATGCAGCCGAGCGCCACCACAGCGTCATAGACGGGCTTGGTGGCCTGATAGGCGATTGCCACAGCACCCGGCACCTCGAGCGCCCCCGGCACCGTCACGATGTCGTAGCTGGCGCCCGCGGCCTCGAGCGCAGCCTGAGCGCCGGCCAGAAGCTGATCCTGGATGGCGTCGTAGAATCGCGCCTCGATGATCAGCACATGGGCGGGCGCGACGGAATCATGCGTCGCCGTCTTGATGCGGCTCGGTTCGGCCATCGGTGTTTTCGCTCGGAGATCAGCAGGCGGGGCGACGCGCCCCAACGGGTCGCCCGTCATTAAAGGGGCGCCGGGCGGCAGGCAAGCCGAGCCGGCACAATCCACCCCTGCCCGGCCGGCGGGGCCGCCGTCAGGCCCGCGTCGAACCGCCTTGGCCAGAAGCGGCGGTGTCAGCCAGACGCGCCGCGTAGCGGGCCATCTGGTCGACCTCGAGGTTGAGCTGGTCGCCGACCGCGACATCGCCCCAGGTGGTCACCGCCAGCGTGTGCGGGATGAGCAGCACCGTGAAGCGGCTGCCTTCGACGCCGTTGACCGTCAGCGACGTGCCGTCGAGCGAGACCGAGCCCTTTTCGGCGATGAACCGCGCCAGCGGTGCGGGTGCCTCCAAGGTGAACCGCACCGTGGTGCCGAGGTCCTCCCGCCCGACCACGGTGGCGAGGCCATCGACGTGACCGGACACGAGATGACCGCCGAGTTCGTCGCCGATCTTGAGCGAGCGCTCGAGGTTGATCTTCCGGTTGGCGGTCCAGGTGCCGAGCGTCGTGCGGTCAAGGGTTTCCCAACCGGCATCGATGTCGAACCAGGTCCGACCCGCCGCCTCGCCGACCGCCACGGCCGTGAGGCACGGGCCCGAACAGGCGATCGAGGCCCCAAGCGCGATCGATGCTGCCGGATAGGCGCAGGCGATGCGGAGGCGGCGCACGTCGCCGCGCTCCTCCACGGACAACACTTCGCCGACGTCGCTGACAAGCCCGGTGAACATGGGGTTCAGATCCTCTCGAACTCTTGGAGCCGGTCGGCCCCGAGCCGCCGGTCGCCCATGCGGGCATAATGGGCCGGGTCGGCCAGGGTGTGCCGCGCTTCATCCGACAAGGCAGGCAGGCCCGGAGATCCCAAAGCCTGCGCACCCGTCAACACAACCACGCAATCGGCGAAGCCGCCCAGGATCAAGGCCGAGGCGAGGTGCGGACCACCTTCGCAGAAGACACGGGTGAGGCCGAACCCGCCAAGGCGGCGCAACGCCGCGTCGAGGTCGAGGCCATCAGGGCCGGTGGGCACGCCGATCAGGGTGATTTCAGGGTTGCTGGCGCCCCGCATTCTCGGCGCTTCGGAGGCGGCTTCCTCCGACGTCAGGACGATCAGGGGCCCCTCGCTCGGCGTCCGCATCAGCTGCGCGGCCGCCGGCATACGCCCGTAGCTGTCGAGCACCACCCGCACCGGGCGGGCCACGACGCCCGGCAACCGCACGGTAAGCAACGGATCGTCGGCCAGCACCGTGCCGATGCCCACCATCACGGCGTCGTGCGACGCCCGCAGGCGATGGACCTCCCGGTTGGCGTGCGGGCCGGTGATCAGCAGGCGCTCGGCGCCGCTCGCGCGGGCCGCGAAACCATCTGCCGTCTCGGCCATCTTCACGCTGACGGTCGGACGCCCTTCGGTGACGCGCAAGAGGTGCCCACGATGGTCGCGGCGCACTTCGGCCTCGAGCACCGGTCCCACCACCGCGATCCCCGCCTCACGCAACTGGGCGAGACCACGGCCGGCCACGCGCCCATCGGGGTCGTCGAGACCGTAGACCACGCGGCTGATCCCGGCCGCCACGATGGCCTCCGTGCAGGGCGGCGTGCGGCCATGGTGGCTACAAGGCTCGAGCGTCACATACAGCGTGGCGCCCCGCCCCGCGGCACCGGCCTCGGCCAGCGCCAGCGGCTCGGCATGCGGCCGCCCGCCGGGCGCCGTGACACCCCGGCCGAGCACCACGCCGTCTCGGACCACCAGCGCCGCCACGGCCGGGTTCGGGGCCGTTTGCCCCATGCCACGCCGGCCGAACGCCAAAGCGGCCCGCATCCAGCGCGCGTGGTTGGCGCGCTCTTCGCCCACCATCGGCGGATCAGTAGATCGGGAAGCGCCGCGTCAGTGTCGTCACCTGCTCGCGCACCTCGGCCTCCACAGCGCCGTTGCCGGCCTCGCCATGGGCTGCGAGCCCGTCCAGCACGATGCCGATCAGGCGCCCCACCTCGGTGAACTCCGGCTCGCCGAAGCCGCGCGACGTCGCGGCCGGGGTGCCGAGCCGCACGCCCGAGGTCACGAACGGCTTTTCGGGGTCGAACGGCACGCCGTTCTTGTTGCAGGTGATGTGGGCGCGGCCGAGCGCCGCCTCGGCGGCCTTGCCGGTCAGCCCTTTGGGACGCAGGTCGACCAGCATCAGGTGATTGTCGGTGCCGCCCGACACGATGGCCGCACCGCCTTTGACCACGGAAGCGGACAGCGCCCGGGCATTGGCGACCACCTGATGGGCATAGGCCTGGAACTCGGGCGTCAGCGCTTCCCCGAACGCCACCGCCTTGGCGGCGATGACGTGCATCAGCGGGCCGCCCTGCAGGCCGGGGAAGATCGCCGAATTGATCTTCTTGGCCAAGGCCTCGTCGTTGGTCAGGATCATGCCGCCCCGCGGCCCGCGCAGGGTCTTGTGGGTGGTGGTGGTGACCACATGGGCGTGCGGGAAGGGCGAGGGATGCGCGCCACCGGCCACCAGGCCGGCGAAATGCGCGATGTCGACCATGAAATAGGCCCCGACCTCGTCGCAGATCTCGCGGAAGCGGGCGAAGTCCCAATGACGCGAATAGGCCGAGCCGCCCGCAATGATGATCTTCGGCTTGTGCTCGCGGGCCTTGGCGGCGAGCGCGTCCATGTCGATCAGGTGGGTGGTCGGGTCGACCGTATAAGGCACCGGCCGGAACCAGCGGCCCGACATGTTGACGGGCGAGCCATGGGTGAGGTGCCCGCCGGCCGCGAGGTCGAGGCCCATAAAGGCGTCGCCGGGCTTCAGCAGCGCCAGGAAGACGCCCTGGTTGGCCTGACTGCCGGAATTCGGCTGCACGTTGGCGAAGTCGCAACCGAACAATTGCTTGGCCCGCTTGATGGCGAGGTCCTCGGCCACGTCCACGAACTGGCAGCCGCCGTAATAACGCTTCCCCGGGTAACCCTCGGCATATTTGTTGGTCATCACCGAGCCCTGCGCCTCGAGCACCGCGCGGGACACGATGTTTTCCGAGGCGATCAACTCGATCTCGTCGCGCTGCCGGCCGAGCTCGGACGCGATGGCGCCCGCGATCTCCGGATCGGTGGCCGACAGGCTGGCCCCGAAGAAGCTGTTCGACAGGCGGGACTCACGGCCTTTCGGCGCATGGACGGCGAGATCGGTCATTGCGGGCGGTCCTCGGCTGAAACGAAACGGCACGCCGAAGCGTGCCGGTTGCCGCAGGTCTTACCATGGGGTCCTGCGGGCGGGGAAGCCGCCTGCAGGCTCCGCTTATTCCTGCGAGATCGCCGGTTCCACAGCGTCGTTCTGCTCGTCCGACGCCACATTGGCCGCCGTGACGGTGCCGAAACCGTCACGCTGGTAGATGTCGTCGCGGAACTGCACCACCCCGTCCGGGGTCGCCCAGGCTGTGATGTAGACCCAATAGACCGGCACCGGATTGGTCAGCTTGACGTCGATGCGCTCGCCGGATCGGATGGCCTCGTCGATCTTGGACCGATCCCAGCCCGGGTTGTCCTTCAACAGCCAAGCGACATAGTCGCGCACGTTCTGCACCCGGATGCAGCCCGACGACACGAAGCGGAAGTCGTCGCCGAAGACGCCCTTGGTGGGCGTGTCGTGCATATAGACGCCATACGGATTGGCGATGTTGATGCGCACCACGCCGAGCGAGTTCTCGACGCTCGGGTCCTCGCGGAACTTGTAGTTCGTCGCCTCGAGGGAGTTCCAGTTGATGCTAGACGGCGAAACCTCCTGGCCTTCCTTGTTGTAGGTGCGGATGTGGTTCGAGGTCAGGTAGGTCGGATCGGCCTGCATCTTGGGGATGAGGTCTTTCTTGATGATCGAGGCCGGCACCGTCCAGAACGGGTTGAAGTTGATGTCCATCGCCTTGGTCTGCATCACCGGCGACTGACGGTCCATCTTGCCGACGCCCGCCGCATGATGGCTGAACACTTGGCCGTTCTCGACCGTTTCGACCGCGGCGGCCGGGATGTTGGCCATCACGAAGCGCTCGCCAAGGTTGGCGGAGAACGAGCGCAGGCGCACCAGGTTGGTTTGCAGCTGCTTCAGCCGCGTATCGGCCGGCACGTTGAGCTCGGCCAAGGTGGCCGGCGTCAGCACACCCGTCTGCCCGATGCCGTTGCGGGCCTGGAAGCGCTTCACCGCCGCTTCGACGAAGGTGTCATAAACGGGCGAGTTGCCGGCCTCGGGATCGAGATCGCCGCTGATGGTCAGGCGCTGGCGCAGCGCCACCACGGCCCGGCCGTTCGAGCCCACATGCATGTTGGCGGGCGCCTGCACCGGCACCCAGCCGCCCTTGCTGACGATCGCCTGATAGGTTTGCACGGCCTGCTCGGTCGCGGCCACGGTCTGCGGCGACAAGGTCGGCGTGCTGGAACGCTGCACGGCCAGTCGCGGGTCCGCGTCGTATTTTTGCGCCCATTCGGCCTGGCTGGCGCCGGCATCGTCGTCGCCGGCCCAGGCCGCGCCCATGCCGAGGCCGATCGCCAGGGCCGACAAGCCCAGCATCAGACCGACCTTACGTCCGGCCGAAACCTCTGCCCTCACCCGCGCTGCGCCCTGAATCACCACCAAGCTCCGTCATGCAAAGGACAGCCGCGCCCAGGCGCCGACCGACATGGCCAACACCGCCCGACCTGCCGAGATTTCAGCCCGTCGCCGCGGTTTCGTAGCCATTGCCACGCCTGCCACGGAGCAAGACCAGTACGACCTTTTTAAGGCGTTTACCTTGTTGAGGCCGCACGTTGCTGCCGTCAGTTCCTGCCGGCAGAACGTTGATACTTGATTAACCATCCGGCCCTGCGAGGGGCCATGTGCCAGCGTCCGGCAATGCTCACGCAATTGTCACAAAGCTGCCGCAAGCAGCGGCCCTCGACGACGCGGGAGTGGTACGGCTCGGTGGGCGAACGGCGGCTTATGCGGTGGTGGTTCGGCGTCGTGGCGGCGCTGCTATGCGTGGGGCTCGCGGCCGCGCAGCTGCACCGCGTCGAGGTGACCCTGGCGCGATCGGCCAGTGCCGCGCTGGCCCGCAGCTTCGGCACGGCGGCGACCGCAGCCGCGACCGTGAATGTCCACTTGCTGCCGCGCCCCGGCGTCGTGATCCGGGATGTGAGCCTCGATGGCCCCGCCGGGATGCGGATCAACGCCCCGGTGCTCGAAGCGACGCAAAGCATCGCTTCGCTGTTGTCGGGCCGGCTCGCCTTCAGCCGGATCCGGCTGGTCGGGCCCGCCATCGCGCTCGACGCCGACGCGCTGCCGGCCGCCGGGGCGCGATCGGCCATGGCGCTTCTCGGGCGCACGCTGCCCCAACGGGTGTTCATCGAGGACGGGACGCTCACCCTGGCGTCCCGCCACGCCGCCCTTCGCGGCACGGTGACGGCGGTTTCGGCGGTCCTGGACGGGCTCGATCACAATGGGACGCTGGCCCTCACCGGGTCTGGCACCTGGCGCGGAACGCGCCTCGCTATCGCGGCTGAGGTCGACCCTGCGTTCGACTTCGCGCTCGGGCGTCCGGCCACCAGCCGCGTGACACTACGCTCGCAGCTGCTGGATGCGACACTCGAGGGCCAGCTTCGGGCCGGTATCCATGGCGGGTTCGAGGGCCGCGTCGCGGTCAGCACCCTTGCCTTGCCGGACCTGCTGCAGGCGAGCGGGTCGCCGCCGGGCCTCGGCCGGCTGGTGGAGCGGCTCAGCTTCAGCGGCAGCGGCGTCGCCAACCGCGACACGATCACCTTTTCGGACGCCCATCTAGGCCTCGACGACACCGCCTTCGAGGGCAGCCTCGCCTGGCAGCCCAACGGCGGCCATTGGGCCTGGACCGGCACCTTCGCGACCGATGCGCTCGATCTCACGGGCGCTGTCGCGGCGGTGTCTCACTTGCGTGATCGCGGCGGACGCTGGAGCGATGCTCCCTGGACGATCGACCCCGCGCTGCTGGGCGATGTCGACCTGCGCATCTCGGCGTCGCGCGCCCTGATCGGCCCCCTGGTGATGGAGGACGCCGCCTTCTCGGCCTTGTGTCGCGACGGCCGCATCGAGGCCGGCTTCAGCGAGGCCCGCAGCCTCGACGGCCTGATCCGCGGCCGGGCGGTCGCGTCCGTCACGGGGAGGTCGGTCGCCCTGCGGGTCGACCTGTCGGCATCGCAGATGGACCTCGACCCGCTGGCCCAGGCGCTGGGCGCCACCGGCATCTCGGGTTCGGTGTCGGGGCGGCTCGTCGCCGAGGCGACCGGCACGAGCCCGCGGGCCCTCGCGGCATCGCTCGCCGGCCACGGGCAGTTGAGCGTCCGCAACGGCGCCCTGCCGGCACTGCCCAGCATCGCGGACGTGTCGGCGCTCGGGCCAAGCCTGCCGATCTGGCTGCGGACCCATGCCACGACGCCGTTCGATCTCGCGACGGCAGACCTGCGCCTTACGGACGAACGGCTCAGCGTCGTCGATGGCCGCCTCGTCGCGGCCGATCGACAGCCCCGGTCCTTCACGGCGGAGGCATCCTTAAGCGACCGCAGCTTCTCGTTGATGGCCCAGCCGAGCGTCGGCGGCGGCACGACGGCCGCCACAACCGTCGCCGGCATCCTGGGGACACCCCCGCGCATCCTGCGGGCCGAAGCCGACGGGACAACAACGGCCGCCAGCACGCAGGGCCTCCCGTGAGCGCCGACGACCCGCGCCCCGGCGAGGTCACGGTCGTGCGCCCGGCCGCGACCGACGCCGGGGTGCACTTCCTCGGGCGCCTGCACACCCCCTGGCTGACGCGCCAGGATTGTCCGAAACGCGGCGACCCGCAGGATGGCCCTATCTGCCGTGTTGTGGTGGACCCGCCCTGGCGCGCCGCCCTGGCGGGGCTCGACCGCTATGCCGAGGTGGAGATCCTGTACTGGATGCATCTCGCCCGGCGCGACCTGGTGGTGCAGCGGCCGCGATCGAGCGGACTGGCGCACGGCACCTTCGCGCTGCGCTCGCCGATGCGGCCGAACCCCATTTCGTCCTCCGTTGTGGTTCTGTTGGCCGTCGAACCGGACGGGCTGATGGTGCGCGGGCTCGATTGCGTCGACGGCACGCCGCTGATCGACATCAAGCCCCTGCGCTGCCCGATGGCGCCGCCCGCTGCGGGACGCCAGGATGACTGAAGCCGCGACCGCGCTCCCGGTCGGCGTGATCCTGGCAGGCGGGCTCGCCCGTCGCATGGACGGGCACGACAAGGCGCTGCTGCGGCTCGACGACGGCGCGACGCTCCTCGATGTGCTGATCGGCCGGCTCGGGCCGCAATGCGATGGTCTCGCGATCAGCGCCAATGGCGATCCCCACCGCTTCTCGGATCGGGGGCCGGTGGTGTTGCCCGATGGGCCCGGGCCGTCGCGCGGTCCGCTGGCCGGCATCCTGGAAGGCCTCGACCATGGGGCCGCGATCAACCCGCAGGGCTGGATGCTGAGCGTCCCGGGCGACACCCCCTTCGTGCCGGCCGACCTTGTCCCGCGGCTGCGGGCCGAGGCGCACCGGAGCGGCCGTCCCGTGGTGCGGGCCACGTCAGGCGATCGACCTCACCCTCTGGTGGCGCTCTGGCGCTGCGACCTCCGGGAAGCGCTGCGCCAGGCGCTTCTCGATCGCGACCTGCGCAAGGTGATGGCCTTCCAGGCGGAGGTCGGGGTCGCCGAGGTGGCATGGCCGACGATGCCGCACGATCCGTTCTTCAACCTCAACACCCCGGACGACCTCGTGGCGGCCCGCCGGCTCCATGCGGGCCTCACCGGTCGAAGATGATCGTCAGCACTTGCGGATGATGAAGATCCGGTCTGGGCCGCACGCTTCCTGATCCACCAGCGCGTCGCCGGTCTCGCGCAGCAGGTGCGGAATGTCGATCGCCGCCAGGGGATCCGTGCACAAAACCCGAAGCACTCGCCCAGCCTCGAGGGATGCCAAGGCCTTGCGGGTGCGGAGCACCGGCATGGGGCACCGCAGGCCGCGCAGGTCGAGATCCTGGGCTGGCGGCGCGGTGGAAGCGGTCGGCGTTGCGGGCGGTTCTGTGGTCACGTTAAAATCGAGCCTATTGGGCGGACGCGGCGCGGTTCAGCGGCCCCGGACACGAAAGCGGCGCAAAGCCGCGGCAGAGGCGAGCTTGGCCGTCAGGCCGGTACGACGGCAAGGGAGATCAGGTGCGGCGGCTTTCCATCACGACCGCGCTGGCGGTGTTGTTGAGCGTCCCGGCCACCGTCGGTCAGGCCGTCGAGGCGGCGCCGCACGATGCTGCGCCAGCACCCGACGCTGCGCCGGCCGGCCAGGGCTTGCTCCGCTTGTCCGCCGTGGTGGGCGGCGACCCCGCCCCGCTCGGCACCGGCATGCGCTGGTCGGTCTTCGACGAGCGCACCGACCAAGACGGCACGCATCGCATCGTGGCCCAGTCGAGCGAGGCGCAACCCGCCTTCACGCTGCCGGACGGCGCCTATGTGGTGCACGTCACCTACGGGTTCGCCAGCCAGATGAAGCGCGTCGTGGTGACCGACAAGGCCGCGAGCGAGCGCCTGACCCTGAACGCCGGAGCACTCGAGGTGGACGGCCGGCTGGGTGACGCCGCCATCGCGGCCGACCGGCTTTCGGTCGCCATCTATGTGCCGGAACACGGCAACCCGCAGGCCAAGCTGGTTGTGGCCAACGCCAAGCCGGGCGAGATCCTGCGGCTGCCTGAAGGGATGTACCACATCACCTCGACCTATCTGGACACCGTGGGGGTCGGCTCCCTGGTGCCGGTGTCGAACAGCAACTCCGTCGTCAACGCCGATCTCCGGGTCCAGGCCGGCAAGTTCATCACCGCCACAGTGAAGCACCGGGCCGCCGTGATGACCTTGAAGCTCGTTAACCAGCCCGGTGGCGAGGCGCTGGCCGACACCGGCTTCACCATCCTGACGCCCGGCGGCGACGTGGTGCGCGAGTTGATCGGCGCCTTCCCGTCACTGGTGCTGGCGGAAGGCGACTACATCGCCATCGCGCGGCATGCCGGCAAAACCTATCAGGCCGAGTTCAAGGTCGCGTCGGGTACGGATCGCGACGTCGAGGTGCCGACCGGGGCGCAAGGCGGCACGATCGCGCCGCAAAGCGACTGAAAGGACGAAACGCGTGCAGACCTTCTTCGTCGAGATCAAATGCCATCTCGGCCGCACCTACGCGGTGGCGAGCGCGCTGGCCGAGGCCGAGATCGCGTCCGAGATCTATTCGACCGCCGGCAGCTTCGACGTGCTGGCCAAGTTCCACGTCGACGACGGGGTCGACGTCGGCCATTTCGTCGGTGAGAAGGTGCATCGCATCCCGGGCATCGCCGACACCCGGACGTTGATCACCTTCAAGGCGTTCTAACGATCAGAAGCGCTTTCTCGTCATTGCGAGGAGCGCAGCGACGAAGCAACCCAGGGGTGCGCGTCCCCCCTGGGTTGCTTCGCTTCGCTCGCAATGACGAGCTTTATTCGGCTGCGACCGCCAACCGGGCCTGGTCCTGCCGCCTGACGTCCGGGGGCACGGCTTCGTCGGCCAGCATCCGCAAGGCCGCATCGAGCCCCATGCTGGTCTGCTCGGTCGAGCCGAGCCGCCGGATCGAGACGGTGCGCTCCGCCGCTTCCTTGCGGCCCAGCACCAGCAGCACGGGCGTCTTGGCCAACGAATGTTCGCGCACCTTGTAGGTGATCTTTTCGTTGCGGAAATCGCCCTCGATGCGCAGGCCCATCGCCTGGGAGCGCTCGATGATCTCGCGTCCGTAGTCGTCAGCCTCCTGGGTGATGGTGGCGACCACCACCTGCACGGGCGACAGCCACAGCGGCAGATGCCCGGCATGATGCTCGATCAGGATGCCGGTAAAGCGTTCGAGCGATCCGAACATCGCCCGATGCAGCATGACGGGCGTCACCTTCTCGCTATTCGGGCCGATATAAAAGGCACCGAAGCGCTCCGGCAGGTTGAAATCCACCTGGTTGGTGCCGCACTGCCATTCCCGCCCGATGGCGTCGCGCAGCACATATTCGAGCTTCGGGCCGTAGAAGGCGCCCTCGCCCGGGTTGACGGCCGTCGGGATGCCCTGCTGGGCCAGCACATCGAGCACGAGGCCGAGCGAGCGCTCCGCCTCGTCCCAGACCTGATCGGTGCCGACGCGCTTCTCGGGCCGGGTCGACAGCTTCACCTGCACGTCGTCGAAGCCGAAGTCGCGGTAGATCGACATGATGAGGTCGTTGACCTTCAGGCTTTCGGCCTGGATCTGGTCTTCGGTGCAGAAGATGTGGGCGTCGTCCTGGGTGAAGGCGCGCACCCGCATGATGCCATGCAGCGCGCCGGACGGCTCATAGCGATGCACGATGCCGAATTCCGCAATCTTCAGCGGTAGATCGCGGTAGCTCTTCAAGCCGTTCTTGAAGATCTGCACGTGGCCGGGGCAGTTCATCGGCTTCAGCGCGAAGACCCGCTTGTCCTCGGTCGTGGTGACGAACATGTTCTCGCGGTAGCTCGACCAATGGCCCGAGGTTTCCCACAAGGCGCGGTCGAGCACCTGCGGGGTGTTGACCTCGATATAGCCGGCCGCCTGCTGGCGGCGGCGCATGTAGCCGATCAGGGTCTGGAACAGGGTCCAGCCCTTCGGGTGCCAGAAGATGGTGCCCGGCCCTTCTTCCTGGAAATGGAACAGGTCCATCTCGCGTCCGAGCCGCCGGTGGTCGCGCTTGGCCGCCTCCTCGAGCCGGTGCAGGTGGGCGTCGAGATCGGCCTGCTTGGCGAAGGCGGTGCCGTAGATGCGCGACAACATCGGCTTGGTCGAATCGCCACGCCAATATGCGCCCGCCACCTTCATCAGCTTGAAGGCGGTGCCGACCTTGCCGGTCGAGGTCATGTGCGGGCCGCGGCACAGGTCGATCCACTCGCCCTGGCTGTAGAACTTCAGGTCCTGGCCGGCCGGGATCGCGTCGACGAGCTCCACCTTGAAGGCTTCGCCGCGTGCTTCGAAAAAGGCGCGCGCCTCGTCCCGGCTCTTCACCGTCTTAGTGAAGGGCCGATCCTTGCCGATGATCTCGCGCATCTTCGCCTCGATGGTGGCGAAATCCTCGGGCGTGAACGGGGTGGCGCGGTGGAAGTCGTAATAAAAGCCGTCGTCGATCACCGGGCCGATGGTCACCTGGGTGCCGGGATACAGCGCCTGCACGGCCTCGGCCAGCACATGGGCCGTGTCGTGCCGGATCAGTTCGAGCGCGCGCGGGTCCTCCCGATTGACGAATTCGATGCGCGCGTCGCGGGTGATCGCATCCGCAAGGTCGGTCACGACGCCGTCGAGCGCCATCGCGACGGTGCGCTTGGCCAGCGAGGGCGAGATGCCGGACGCGATGGCGAGGCCCGTGGTGCCAGGCTCGTAGGAGCGGCTGGCGCCATCCGGGAAGGTTACGGTGATCATAGCTGCTGTCCTTTCGCGCCCACTCGCCGATACATGTCGACGTAGGCGCGTCATGGGGTGAGGTCGCCCGGATAAGTCACCCGCGCCGGTGAAACAAGCGCCTTCGGCCAGGTTGCGCCGTGTTCGGGCTTGAGCGTGGCCTTGCCGATCCCGGGGGCTTCCCTAGAATGGCGGCGGGTTCTAAGGGTTGTGGCCATGAAGGCACTGCGTTTCGTGCTGCTCGGCTTGGCCGTAGCCCTGGTGGCGAGTCTCGGCTGGCGCATGGCCCGATGGGCGCCGACCGCCACCGTGCCGGCGGTCGCATTTCGCCCCGTCGATGCCCCGCCCCGCCCGGACGCTGCGGCGGCCAAGGCCCTGGTTTTGTCGCGCATGGGCGACGCGCCCGATTATGCGCCGTTCTATGACCGGCTTCGCACGGAATTCCCGACCCAATATGCGGGCGTCCTCGATCGGGCCAGCCAGACCGTGATGCGCACCGGGCGGCCGCCCAACCCCGAGCGGCTCCTCACCGATGCCCTGCGAGACCTGCGGCAATCGCGGGGCGTGCTGGCCGCCAAGGCGGAGCCGCTACCGCTCGGCGAAGTGTTCGCGGCCCAGGGCGCCATGCTGGATACCCTGGCCGAACGGGACCCGTCGCTTTGCGCCGATTTCCTGTATGGCGGCTCGGGGCCCGGCTTCATGGCCTTTGCGGCGACACACCGCGGCGCCCTGGCCCGCATCGCGATGGCGACGCTGAACGCCATCGCGGATGGGCAGCGAAAGCCCGTCGAACGGCAGCAGCCCACCAACGCCGATTTCGATCAGCTCACCGCCGCCCTGAAGGCGCAGAACCTGACCGACGAACAGATCGCGGCGCTGCTCGACGGCAAGACCTTCGACCCGCCCCTGCCCGATCAGCAGATCTGCGACGGCGGTCGTACCTATCTGCATGTGCTGAGCGACATGCCGGACGACCTGCGCCTGCGCATCTACGGGCTATCGGCACAATTGCTGGCCCGCTCCTGAGCCCGGCAAGCCCGTCGCAACCGCCACGGCGCCAGAGCCGGCAAGCGGTCCGGCACGGGATCGTAGCCGGAGCCGCCCCACGGATGGCAATCGCAGAAACGCGTGGCGCCAAGCCATCCCCCTCGCCACAGCCCATGCCGGGCGATGGCCTCGTCCATATAATCCGAACAGCTCGGCAGAAAGCGGCACTGGCGCCCGATCAGGCCCGACAGACTGAGCTGGTAGCCCAGTATCAGGCCATGCGCGAGGCCTGCTGCCAGCCCGCGCCGCGCTTCAGACGGCGGCCGCAAGCCTGCCCTGCCGCGCTTCGGCCTGGGCCAGGGCTTCCACCACCGCATCGAAGGTCAACAGCGTGGAGGCGTGCCGGGCCTTGAAATCCCGGACCGGCTCCAGCACAGCCACACCGCTCCACCGGCCTTTGGGCGGCGCGCCGCCTTGCTTCAGCATGGCATGAACCTGATCGCGCAAATCCTTGAGATCGCTCGGCGTACTGCCGATGATCCCTTCCGCCATGATGGCCGAGGAGGCCTGCCCCAGGGCGCAGGCCTTCACATCATGGGCGAAGTCCGCCACCCGACCGTCCCGCAGGACGAGGTCGACCGTCACGGTCGAGCCGCACAGGCGCGAATGAGCGGTCGCGGTGCCGTCCGGTGCCGGAAGCCGGCCCAGGCGTGGAATGTTGCCGGCCAGGGCCAGGATGCGGGTGTTATAGATGTCGCTGAGCATCGATGCCGTCCGCCGGGATCAGCCATGAGGTGCATTGTCCGGTCACCGCCTCTATATAGGCGCCACGCCCGGCCTCCGCGAGACCCGCCGGGCCGAGGATCTGAGAACCATGAACGCCATCGTGCAACCGACGCCCCCGGGGGTCGAGGCCCCCGACGCGGATGCCGGGCGCCGCCCCACCCGCGAGGAGGCCGAAGACGCCGTCCGCACGCTGCTGCGCTGGGCCGGCGACGATCCCGGCCGCGAAGGCCTGATCGACACGCCGAAACGCATGGTGCGGTCCTACGAAGATCTGTTCTCGGGGTATCGGGACGATCCGGCCGCCTACCTGCAACGCAAATTCGAGGATGTGGCGGGCTATAGCGAGATGGTGCTGGTGCGCGACATCGGCTTCGCGTCGCATTGCGAGCACCACGTCATCCCATTCATGGGACGGGTCGACATCGCCTATTACCCAGCCGATGGCGTACTCGGCCTGTCGAAGCTCGCTCGCGTGGTGGATGTGTTCGCCCGCCGCCTGCAGACGCAGGAAACCATGACCGAACAGGTCGCCCAGGCGATCGACGAACACCTGCAGCCCCGCGGTGTCGCCGTGATGGTCGAGGCCGAGCACCTGTGCATGTCGATGCGGGGCATCCGCAAGCAGGGCGCCTCCACGATCACGACGAGCTTCAAGGGCTGCTTCTCCGATCCGGCCGAACAAGCGCGCTTCATCACGCTCGTGCGGATGCCCCGATGAGCCATGATAGGGTTCTCGAGGAAGGCGCGTCCTTCACGCCCCGCTTCGATGCCCAGGGCCTCATCGTCTGTGTCACCACGGAAGCCAGCACCGGAACGGTGCTGATGGTGGCCTACATGAACCAGGCGGCGCTCGACGCGACGCTGGACACCGGCGTGATGACCTATTGGTCGCGATCCCGCGATGCGCTCTGGCGCAAGGGCGACACCTCCGGCCAGACGCAACGGCTGCTGGAATTGCGCACCGATTGCGACCAGGACGCCCTCGTGGCGCGCGTCACGGTCGGCGGCGACGGCGGTGCCTGCCATACCGGCCGCCATTCCTGCTTCTATCGTCGGGTCGCGACCACGCCCGGGTCGGCGCCGCGGCTGGAGATGCTGGGCTGAGGCCGGGGGTTCAGGCGACCGCGGTGATGTAGTCCCGCATGGCCTGATTCTCGGTTTCCATCTCGGACAAGCGGTATTTGACGAGGTCGCCGATCGACACGAGCCCCGCGAGCCGGCCGTCCTCGACGACCGGCAGATGTCGGAAACGCCCCGCCGTCATGCGGGCCAACGCTTCGATCACGCCGCTGTCGGGCGTCGCGGTCTCGACCCGGGTGGTCATGTGGCCCGACACCGGATCGTCCAGCACCGTCAGGTCGCGGGCCGCCACCGCCCGGATGATGTCGCGCTCCGATACGATGCCGTGAACACGGCGTTCGCCGTCCACCACCACGATAGCGCCGATGCGCTCGCGACCGAGCGTCCGCACGGTGTCGCGCAAAGTCCGGTCCGGCATGGTGGTGGTGACGTCGCGGCCCTTCGCCGCGAGAATAACCGATAAGGTCATTGCATCCTCCTGGCTGCTGGCCCGCGTTCTGCGACGCGGTGACACCTCAGGCTAGGCGCCCCCCAGGGACGGCGCAAGCCGTTCCTCCCTCGACATCCCAGCCACGACGGAGCATGGTCCCCGCATGTGCGGCCGCTTCACGCAACATTACACCTGGGCAGAGGTGCACCGGTTCCTGTCCGTCATCGGCACGCCGCTGAACCTGCAACCCCGCTATAATATCGCGCCCACCACCACCATCGACGTGGTGCGGCTCGACCGCGAAGGCCGCCGCGAGCTGGTGCGGATGCGGTGGGGTCTTGTGCCGGCCTGGTGGTCGAAGACCCTGCGCGACGTGCCGGCCACCTTCAACGCCCGGGCCGAAACGGTGGCCGCGAAGCCGATGTTCCGCGACGCCTTCCGGCAGCGCCGATGCATCGTGCCGGCTTCCGGGTTCTACGAATGGACAGGCCCGAAGGGAGCCCGCGTGCCGCACCTGTTCACGGCCGGCGACGGGAGCCCCGTGCTGGGTTTCGCAGGATTGTGGGACCGTTGGCGCGACCCCGACACCGGCGCCGAGATCCTGTCCGCAACCATCGTCGTGTCGGACGCCAGCGACTGGATGGTGCCCTATCACGACCGCATGCCGGTGCTGCTGACCCCCGATGGGTTCGACGCCTGGCTGAGCGGTCGCGCGGATGCGGCCATGTTGCGACCCGCGGCGGCCGATGCGCTGCGGCAATGGATCGTCACCGATCGCGTCAACCGCACCGGACAGGACGACGACGACCCCAGCTTGACGGAAGCCGTAGCTTGAACCTCCGAACCGCCCTCCTGCTGCTGCCGTGCCTTTGGCTCGCGGCCTGTTCGACGCTCGAAACCTTGCCCCTGGTGTCCGACCTGCCCAAGGTGCCGGTGCCGGACGTGCTGCGCATCGAGAATACGGTCGACGCGCCCCGAACCTCAATCGAACGCGCCCTGTCGCAATGCGACAAGCGCACGGAAGCGGGCGAGACCGCCTGCGTCAAGGCGGCGCTCGCCAGCAGTTCCCTCGGTATACCGGCGCTGGCCGGCAGCATCGGCGGTGGCTGCCGTGTGGGGCAGGTCTGCCACCTGGCCTACACCACGGAAGATGTGGTGGGGCTGTACCGCCCTTCGGCTTCGCATTTCATCGTCCATTGGCGCGTCGACGTCGATCTGCGCCATCCGACGGCCGGCGTCGGAGCGGTACCGGTCAGCGTCGTCCAGGTGTGAGGCATCGGCGGCTTCGCGGCCGTAGCAACGGCGTCGCTGCCGGGGAGCGGCATGGAGATCGACACGGGAATGGCCGTCGTCCGCTGGCTGCGCGACGTCCCGACGCTCATGCTGTGGGGCGGTGGGATCTATAGCGGCGTGCTGGTGCCGCCGGCCTTGCGGTATCGGCTCGAGCCACGCTTCCGACCCTGGCAGGTGTTGGCCGCCGCCACTGCGGCCCTCAGTGTCGCGGCCTCCCTGCCGCTGCAGGCGGCGGCGCTCGGCGGCCTGTGGGCCGATGCGCTGACGCCCGGACGCCTCGCAGACGTGTTGTTTGAGACGAATCTCGGGCCGCTCTGGGTCGCCCAAGCGGTTGCGGCGGCGGCCCTGCTCGGTCTGTCGCTCGGACGCCTGCCCGGGCGCACGGCCGCGACGGCGGTCGTGGCGGGCCTGTTGCTGGCGGGTGTCGCGGCCGGCGGGCATGCCGCCATGCGGGCCGGCGTGCCCGGGCTGCTGCAGCGCGGAGCGACGTGGCTGCACCTGCTGGCGGCTGGCTTCTGGCTCGGGTCGCTCCCGCTGCTCTTCCCCATCCTGGCCGAGGCGGCACGGGATACGCATGGCGACGCCGTGCTGGCGCTGCGGCGCTTCTCGACCGTCGGGCACGCGGCTGTTGCCGGGGTGTTGGCCACCGGCGCCATCAATGCCGCGCTGGTGCTTGGCCATGCGTCGGGGCCCGGTGGTTTGTCGTGGACCGACGCTTCGCCCTACAGAACGTTGCTGGCCCTAAAGATCGCCTGCGCTCTGTTGATGACGGCCCTGGCTCTCCTCAACCGTTACGGCTTTCTCCGTCAGTGGATCCGCGGGGATGGCCGGGCGATGAACCGCATCCGCGGCGCAACGCTGACGGAGATCGGGTTGGGCATCATGGCCGTGGCGCTGGTGGCCGTGTTCGGCCTACTGGAACCCGGCTGAGCGAGGTTCAATCGACCTGCCAGATCAGGTAGGTGTCCCGATCGCCGCCGAGCCGCGTCAGGCCGGGGGGCACCTGACCGGCCATGAGGCGCGCCGACAGGCTATCCGGGTGGGTCGCCACGGTCTCGGCCGTTTCGTTCGAGGCACGGCACAGCGCCAGATAGCGCACGCCCGCTTGCCGCAGCATCGGCAGGCTGGCCTCGGGCAGTGCCGCCAGGGCCAGCAGCGACAGCCGATTGCCGTAGGTGTTGCGATGATAGGGGGCGGCCAGCACCGTGTGGCCGGTATAGGCCAGGAGTGCCGAGCCGGGATCGATGCTGGACAGCACGAGCCCTGGCGGCAGCGCCGCCAGCCCCGCAAAGGCGGCGGGATCGAAGCAGTCGGCGGGCCGCGCCGCGGCGGCCGCACCTGAACCGTGCCGGGCCCCCAAGCCGGCCATGGCGCTCCATCCCGATCCGCCGAGCATCACACCACTCACAACCGCGAGCAGCAGGGCCGGCCGCCCGGGCCGCCGGCTGGCGCGCTCGAACACCTGCCCGACCAGCCAGGCCGAGCCCGGAACCAGCAGCGCCGCCGTCGAGGCCGCCACCCTCACCTGCCAGAGCGTGCCCGCCACGCCGATGCTCGCCAAGACCAGCAGGCCCAGCCAGCCTGCATGCCGATCGGGCCTGGCCGCGACGGTCGCCAGGACGGTCGCGCCGAGACCGCCCGCAAGCGTGAGCAGCAGAGCCATCCCTTCGGGCCACGATGCCGCGATCAGCCGGGACAACGGCAGGGCCTCACCGACCCCATCGAGCCATTCCCGACGCAGCAAGGGATCGACGCCCGCCATGGGATCGCCGAGGCAGGTCGGGAACCCCCAGGCAAGCCCGACCACGATCGAGGCCCCGCCGCAGCCGACCGCGATGGCGCGGCTGGCGGGACGCGGCAGCCGCTCCGATAGCCCTGCTAACAGCAGACACAACACCGCCGTCGCGCCAGCAGCGACGACATGGGCGATCGAGAAGGCGTCGCAGGCCACAATCGCATAGTGGTGGGGCGCCACGTCGAGGCAGAACACCGGCACCGCCGCCATAAGGCCGAGCCCGAACCCCGCGAGGCCCCGCGCCTGCGGACGGCCCCGCACCACCCAGAGCCCCAGCACCACACCGGTGATGCCGACCACGAAAGGCAGGTTCTGCAGGCCGATGCCGAGCGACACCACCGCAAGTCCGCCGGCCAGCGCCCCATGCCGTAGCTGCCCCTTCGGCGTTGGAACGCGCTTTGGCGCGGAAACGCGCATCAGCGCCAAAACCGCGCCGAGCAGCAGCATGGCTTGCAGCCCATGGTGGTGGATGTGACCCGGCAAAAAATTGGCCATCAGTTCCGTCGAGGAGGCGAACAACAGCCCGGCCGGCAACAGCGCGGCGCGTCCGGCGAGGCGCGCCGTGATGCGCAGGATCGCCCAAAGCGCCAGGAGGAACAAGCCGATCGGCACCACGATCCGCATGGCCCGTTCGGCCGCATCGGCGGGCATCACCCGTCCGAACGCCCAGTTTAGCGCGGCCAACGGTGCATCGACGAGGCGCGACCAGTGCATCGCGAAGGGGTGGCCGGGCGACAAACGGTGCGGCACCATGTCGAACCAGGACTGGCCGGCCAGGAAGTCGCGGATCTCCACGGTGCGCAGGGCATCGTCGGGATCGAGGAACGTGCCCCGGCTGGCAACGGACCAGGCCTGGGGCGCCATCACCAGCACAGCCAGGGCACAGGCGGCCAGCATGGGGCCGAACAGAGCATGACGGCCGACGCGCGACGCGGCATCGCTCTGGTCGACGAGGCTGAGGCTCAAGGCGGGCGTCCAGGTTCGGGCTTGACCCCCACCATGCCGTCGAGCCACGAAGTTCGGGTAAACGGGCCGGGCTCGAAAGGCCCCACAGGACGGGAGACGGACCATGAAGCTGTTGCGCTACGGTGAGGTCGGACACGAGAAGCCAGGGCTGCTCGACCCGCAGGGCACCATCCGCGACCTCAGCCAGGTGCTGACGGGCGACCTCGGCGGCGACAATCTCGGGCCCGCGACGCTGGACCGGCTGCGCAACCTCGCGGTCGACACGTTGCCCAAGGTGGACGGATCACCGCGGATCGGCGCCTGCGTGGCCCGGCCCTGCAATTTCATTGCCGTCGGGCTGAACTATGCCGACCACGCGGCCGAATCCAACATGCCGATCCCGAAGGAGCCGATCCTCTTCAACAAGGCCCCGAACTGCATCGTCGGCCCTTACGACGCTGTCATGCTGCCGCGCGGCTCGGAAAAGAGCGACTGGGAGGTGGAACTCGCCATCGTGATCGGCTCCCGGACCTCGTACATCACCGAGGCCGAGGTGCCGGCCCATGTGGCGGGCTATTGCATCTGCAACGATGTGTCGGAGCGCGAATACCAGATCGAGCGCGGCGGCCAGTGGATGAAGGGCAAGGGTTGCGCCACCTTCGGACCGCTCGGCCCCTGGCTGGTGACGGCCGACGAGATCGCCGACGTCGGCCAACTCGGCATGTGGCTCGACGTGAACGAACAGCGCTGCCAGACCGGCACCACCGGCACGATGATCTTCGACGTCAAGAAGATCGTCTCCTATCTGTCGCATTTCATGGTGCTGGAGGCTGGCGACGTCATCACCACCGGGACGCCGCCCGGGGTCGGGATGGGCATGAAGCCGCCGCGTTTCCTCAAGCCGGGCGACACGATGGCTCTCGGCATCGACGGGCTCGGCGCCCAGAAACAGAGCGTTGTGGCCTGGTCGAAGGCGGCCGCCTGATCGCGCGACGGCCGGCGCCTGACTAGCGCCGGCCGTTGCGCCCTGCCCGCTTGCGGCGGCGCTCCTCCTTGGCGGCCTGCGCCACGACCAGCGCGGCCTCAAGCGATGTGGCCCGAGCCTGGGTGAGGCGGGCCGCGCAGAACCCATGCCGGGACTCGCCGATGTAATCCCGGCAGGCTTCCTCGCGGTGCGACGAGAACCCTGCCTGATCGCTCGCGTAATCCTTGATGACGGCGCGGTCCTTGGTGGAGGATACGAGCGCCTTATAGGCGGCTCGGACCTCCTTTTCGGCCGCCGTGCGGTCGCGTTCGATCGCTTTGACCTGATCGGCCCCGATGTCGCCCGGCTGCGCACCCCACAGCCCCACAACGGCCGCTTGGCAGTCGGCCTCCTTGAAGCTGCAGGTCGCCGCATCCGCGTGGGTCACGATGGCGCCGCTCAGAACATCGAAGCTGAGCGGACAGGCCGACAACGGGATCGCATAGCGGACGAGGCCATTTGCCTTGTCGAGTGGCGTGAGCCTGAGCGGCATGCCCGACACGTCGACCTGACATTCATCCCGGCCGTTGGAAATCTTGTGCCCGGCCAGCAGCAGCCGCGCCACGTCGACCGTCTTGTCGCGCGGCGCGAAGGTGACCTGACTGCGTCCGCCGTTCAGCGACAGCGTCTTGCCACCCAAGGTCGACTCGGCCGGCGGTGCGGCCGGCACGACCCTTGGGGGCCGAGGGGCCTTGGGCTTGGCGGGAGCCGGCGTCACCACCGTCCCGGCCGGTGCCGGCGCTGTGGCACCCGACAGGTCGAGTTGCGCCAGCGCGACGGTGGGGAGCAGGCAGGCCGCAAAAACCAGAAAGCCACGCATGGGGGAAAGACTAATCCGAACAGGCTTCAAGTTCTCGACCCTATCGGCTGCACCGGAAGGCGTCAGCCTCGAAGTCGGGCTCGCCGACACTCGACGCAAGACACCCGGCAGGTGTTGCATAACAGCAGGCCCATGTGCCGAAGCCACCGGTCGGCGGCGATAAGGCCACCCAGGTAAGGGAAACCACGGTCAGCTCTCGTAGCCCTCCGGCTCGCTTTAAAAGGCGAAGCGGCGTCGGGGTTGCTGATCGGACACCTGGACACCCTGTCGGCCAAGCCGGGCGGGGTTGCCCCGACCCACCCTGCCCCTTAGAAGAATGTCGCCGGGCACAAGCGCCGGTCTAGCCCTGGCTTTCCGGACCGCCCATGCGCGCCCTCCTCGACCTGCTGTTCGTCGTCTTGCAGCTCTACACCTATGTGATTGTCGCCGTGGCCATCATGTCGTGGCTGCTGGCGTTCGACGTCATCAACTTTCGCAACGAACTCGTCCGCTCGATCTGGAACTTCGTGAATGCGGTGACGGAGCCCGTGTTACGGCCGATCCGCAAGATCCTGCCGAACCTTGGTGGCGTCGACATCTCGCCCATCGTGCTGTTGCTGCTGATCTGGTTCGTAGAACACGTCATCCAGCTCTACATCTACCCGAACGTGGTTTGAGGCCACAGCGCTAAGCCGCCGAGTCCCGCTGTCGGTCTCGGCGCGGACGCATTCTCGGGGTGGTCGAACTTCGTCCGACCTTGATAGCAACCTGCATTGTTCCTGAACCGCCACCGACCCTTATTACGGGGCGGCGCAGCCGAACCCGGAACCGGTGTGCGCCGGACTGCGACGCTGAAGCTCCCCGATTCCGGGTCTGCACTCCGCTTGCCCGGAATGAGGAGCATCAATCACCATTACCCGAGCCGCCGACGCTTTCGGCTGGCGCCTGCCGCCATCAGCCGCTGAAAGGCAACGCGCGTGATCGAGTGCGACGGCTACGCCGTTTCCATTCGTCCCGCCCGATCCAGGCCACGGCTGCGGCCAGCATGGCGGCGAGGCTGTACCAAGTCAGCGCATAAACGAGGTGGTTGTTGGGGAAGTGCACGACCGTCAGCCCGCCGACAGGCAGACGGCTCGGATCGGGCGGCCCATCGGCATCGATGAAATAGGGAGCCACGGGTCCAAGGTCATGCGCAGCCGCGATCGCCGCGACATCCCGGGAATACCAGCGGTTCGTAGCCGGATCATTGTTACGCAGGAAGCCGCCATGCGGCTCCGGCAGGCGTAGCAGACCCGTCACAGTCGTTTCACCCTCAACGGTGCTGTCGGGGCGGCTCGCGGGATCGGCGCGGTCGGATGGCACGAAGCCACGGTTGACCAGCACCGTCATGCCCGACGCCGCCCGCAACGGCACGATGACCCAGAACCCGGGACCATAATCGGTCACGGCTTGGGTCAACGTCTCGTCGGCGTTGAGGAAGGTGCCGGTCAGGGTGACGTGCCGGTATTCGTCGCCGGAGGCCGTAACGGCCTTCCATTGATCGGGCCCCGGCGCAGCCGCCGGCGCCGCATGGACGCGCGCCTCGACGCGAGCGATCAGATCGAGCTTCCAGACCCGGCGAACCATCTGCCAGGTGCCGAGCCCCAACAGGACCACGATGAGAGACAGAGCTACGGCACCGAGCCCGACCAGGGAACCGGTCGAGCGAGCCCGCTCGCCATCCCCGGCCGGTTCCCTGGGCATCAGGACATGTCGCGCATGTTCTGCATGGTCGGCATCATGTTGGTGTTGAGGTGGTACATGATCCACAGCGAGCCCGCGAGCGCGATCACCACCAGCACGACGGTGAAGATCAAGGCCAGCATGGTCCAGCCGCCTTCCGACTTCGTGTTCATGTGCAGGAAGTAGACCATGTGGACCACAATCTGCACGAGCGCGAAGCCCATGACCAATCCCGCCATGACGCGGGGATCGGTCAGAACGTGGTTCATCACCAGCCAGAACGGGACCGCGGTCAGGATGACCGACAGGATGAAGCCTGTCAGGTAGCCCTTGCGGCTTCCGTGACCGGCCTGGTCCCCGCTGTGGAGGACCTCGACGTGAACGCCGTCGCTCGTCATCGCAGCACCGGGATCAGATAAACGAAGGAAAAGACGCCGATCCACACGACATCGAGGAAATGCCAGAACATCGACAAACACATCAGGCGACGGCGGTTTTCAGGCACCAAGCCGCGCTGTCCCACCTGCACCATCAAGGTCACCAGCCAGATCAGGCCAAGGCTGACATGCAGACCGTGCGTCCCCACAAGGGTGAAGAACGAGGACAGGAAGGCCGACCGTTGCGGACCGGCGCCATCGTGGATGAATTCCAGGAACTCCCGGATTTCGAGAAACACAAAAGCCGCCCCGAACAGGCCCGTGACAAGCAGCCAAAGCTGGGTGCGTCCGACCTTGTCGTCCTCCATGGCCAACATGGCGAAGCCATAGGTTATGGACGACAACAACAGCATGGACGTGTTCAACGCCACGGTGGAGAGGTCGAAAAGGTCGTGAGGCGTTGGGCCGGCAGCGAACTGCCGGCCGTAGACCCCATAGCAGGCGAAGAGGACTGCAAAGATCAGGCAGTCGCTCATCAGGTAAAGCCAGAAGCCGAGCATGGTGCTGCCTTCGGCATGACCATGTTCGTCCGCTACATAGAAATGCAGCTCTTCCGGACTTGTCGCCGTCGCGGCGGCGGCGTTCGACGCTTCCATTTTGATCAGACCTGCCCTGCCAGGAGCTTCGTCCGGGCCGCTTCCGTGTGCACCACATCCTCGGCCGAGATGTAATAGTCACGGTTGTAATTGAACGTGTGCCCGATGGCGCACACCAGCAACGCCACCAAACCGAGTGCAGCCAGCCACCACACGTACCAGATCAAGGCGAGGCCGATGACGGTCGAGATGCCCGACAGGATCACGCCCGCGCCGGTGTTCTTCGGCATGTGGATCGGCTTGTAGCCCTCGAGCGGCCGCGTATAGCCCCGTGCCTTCATGTCGGTCCAGGTGTCGAGGTCGTGCACCATCGGCGTGAAGGCGAAGTTATAGGCCGGCGGCGGCGACGAGGTGGCCCATTCCAGGGTACGGCCGTTCCAAGGATCGCCCGTCAGATCGCGCAGCTTTTCGCGGTTCTTGATGGACACGAACAGCTGCATCAGGAACGACCCGATCCCACCGGCGATCAGCAAGGCACCGAAGGCCGCCACGATGAACCAGGGCTGCAACGACGGATCGTCGAAGTGGCTGAGGCGGCGGGTCACGCCCATCAGGCCAAGCACATACAGCGGCATGAAGGCGAAGTAGAAGCCGACCGTCCAGAGCCAGAACGACATCTTGCCCCAGAACTCGTCGAGCTTGAACCCGAAGGCCTTCGGGAACCAATAGTTGGTGCCGGCCATCACGCCGAAGAACGTGCCGCCGATGATGACGTTATGAAAGTGCGCCACCAGAAACAGCGAATTGTGCAGCATGAAGTCGGCCGGCGGCACCGCCAGCAGCACGCCCGTCATACCGCCGATGGTGAACGTCACCATGAAGGCGATGACCCACATCATCGGCAGCTCGAACCGGATGCGGCCGCGATACATGGTGAACAACCAGTTGAAGATCTTCGCCCCCGTCGGGATCGAGATGATCATCGTGGTGATGCCGAAGAACGAGTTGACGCTCGCGCCCGACCCCATGGTGAAGAAGTGATGCAGCCACACGAGGTAGGACAGGATGGTGATCACGACCGTGGCATAAACCATCGACGCGTAGCCGAAGAGCCGCTTGCCGCAGAACGTCGACGTGATTTCCGAGAACACGCCGAAGGCCGGCAGGATCAGGATGTAGACTTCCGGGTGGCCCCAGATCCAGATGAGGTTGAAGTACATCATCGGATTGCCGCCGAGATCGTTGGTGAAGAAGTTCGTTCCCACGTAACGATCGAGCGACAGCAGGGCCAGAACAGCAGTCAACACCGGGAAGGAGGCGACGATCAGCACGTTGGTGCAGAGCGACGTCCAGACGAAGACCGGCATCTTCATCATGGTCATGCCGGGCGCCCGCATCTTCACGATGGTGGCGATGAGGTTGATGCCGCTAAGCAGCGTGCCGATACCTGCGATCTGCAACGCCCAGATATAATAATCGACGCCGACGCCGGGGCTGTAGGCAGCCTCTGACAAGGGCGGGAAGGCCAGCCAGCCGGTCCGGGCGAATTCACCGACGAACAACGAGGCCATCGTGATGATGGCGCCACCGACCGTCATCCAGAACGAGAAGTTGTTCAGGAACGGGAAGGCCACGTCACGGGCGCCGATCTGCAACGGCACCACGAAGTTCATCAGGCCGGTCACAAAGGGCATCGCCATGAAGAAAATCATGATGACGCCGTGAGCTGTGAAGACCTGATCGTAATGGTGCGGCGGCAGAAAGCCCTGGTTTTCACCAAAGGACATGGATTGCTGGGTGCGCATCATCAGCGCGTCCGCAAAGCCGCGCAGCAGCATCACGATCGCCAGAACGATGTACATGACGCCGATCTTCTTGTGATCGACGCTGGTGAACCATTCGGTCCACAGATAACCCCAGACTTTGAAATAGGTGAGGATCGACAGGAGCGCGATCCCACCTACGGCAACGCCCGCAAAGGTCATCAACAGGATCGGTTCGTGATAGGGTATGGCCTCCAGCGTGAAGCGACCCAGGATGAGGTGCTGGAGATCGAGGTTCGAGAACATTGCGTCTTTGCCCGTTCGTGACCTTGTGACCGTGTGGTTCAGTTCTTGTCGAGTTGCGCCGGAGCGATCTTACCGTCCGTCATGCCCGGCATTCCTTGCATATTGTGCCCCTGGCCGTCGTCGCCCTGCGACTTTTGGCCGTTCACCTCGGGGGACAGCGGCCGCGGCTTCATGCCTTCCGGCTGCACGTTCGAATTCGGCGGCCGCCCCGACGCCGGGAAGGTGGCCCCAGGGGCCTCATGGCCCTCCTCCGTCATCGCGCCATCGTACTTCAGCCGATCGTAGTTGGCTTCGCTGTTCTTGCCGCCGCCGCCATTGGCATCGATCATCATCATCTCGCTCTGGCACATCTTACCCGGCTGGGCGCAAAGATTGAGGATGTCCTGATAAAGGCCCCTTTCGGCCCAGCCGTAATAATGGATGGGCTCCTGCTCGCTCGGCTTGGCGAGGTTCATGTAGGTGGCCCGGTCGAGACCGGTGCCTTCCTTGCGCACCTTCTCGACCCAGGCGTTGAAATCGCTCGGGGCGAGGCTGTGCATCTTGAAGTTCATGTGGGAGAAGCCGGCGCCGGTGTAATGCGCGGCCAGACCCTGGAAGGTGCCGGGCTTGTTCATCACGGCATGAAGCTGCGTTTCCATGCCGGCCATGGCGTAGATCTGCCCGGCCATCGCCGGCACGAAGAACGACGTCATCACGGTGGCGGATGTGATCTTGAAGGTGATGGGCTGGTCGACCGGAGCCACCAACTCGTTGACCGTGGCGATCCCCTGCTCGGGATAGAAGAACAGCCACTTCCAATCGAGCGCCACAGCCTCGACGACCAGCGGCTGCGTTTCGCGCGTGATCGGGTGCGAGGCATCGATGCGGCCAAGGGCGCGGAACGGATCGAGCACATGGGTGCTGATCCACGTCAGCGCGCCGAGTGCGATGATGATCAACAACGGCGCGGTCCAGATCAGCACCTCGAGCTGCGTCGAATGGTGCCAGTCGGGATCGTATTTGGCCGTCGTGTTGGCGGCGCGGTAGCGCCAGGCGAAGATCAGCGTCGCCAGGATCACCGGGACGATGATCAACAGCATCAGGCCCGTCGAAGCGTAGATCAGGTTACGCTGCTGCACCGCGACGTCGCCAGCCGGGCTGATGATGGCCCAATCGCAACCGCCCAGTAAGAGCAGCAGCGGCAGGACGGCAAAGGCGCGCAGAACTCTCACGACGAAACGAACCATCCGGTTTGGTGCGATGCACCATGCTCTACACAGTGGTGGAGGGCTTGGCCAGAAGACCTTTTGTCCCGCGCGGCCGAAGCCGTTTGACGCCTGCCCCCAAGCGGCCCTATGCGATAGGACAACACAGGAAGCAACCCTTTTAGGGTCCGCATGCGGAGCACCGGCATGGCCGCCCCAGGTCAACAAACCCCTACTTCGACGGCGTTGGAACGTGACGCCCGTCTGGTGAACGCCGATGGGCACCATGTCGCGCCAGGCGAAATCGCCATCGGGGTGATCATCGGGCGCACCTCGGAATCCTTCGACTTCTTTGTCTATGGCATCGCCTCGGTGCTGGTGTTCCCGCAGCTGATGTTCCCCTTCGCGGAGCGGCTCACCGGGGTGCTCTACAGCTTTGCCATCTTCGGGCTCGCCTTTCTGGCCCGGCCGATCGGCACGGTGTTGTTCATGGAGATTGACCGTCGGCATGGCCGCGGCGTCAAGCTGACCACGGCCTTGTTCCTGCTTGGCGGCTCGACTGCGGCGATGAGCTTCCTGCCCGGCTACGCGCAGATCGGTTCCGCCTCCATCGTGTTGTTGGCGATCTTCCGGATCCTGCAGGGTGTGGCTCTCGGCGGAGCCTGGGACGGCCTCGCGTCATTGCTTGCGCTGAATGCCCCGCAGGGCAAGCGGGGCTGGTATGCGATGATCCCGCAGCTTGGCGCTCCGATCGGTTTCGCGGTTGCGGCGGGCTTGTTCAGCTTCTTCGAGCTGAACCTCGGTCATGAGGATTTCCTGGGTTGGGGCTGGCGCTATCCCTTCTTCGTGGCCTTCACGATCAATGTCGTCGCCTTGTTCTCACGCCTCCGCCTCGTGGCCACGGAAGAATTCGAGGAGATGCTGGAGCATCGCGAGTTGTTGCCGATGCCTGTCGGGACCTTGCTGCGGGATTACGGCCGCAACATCGTGGTGGGCGCCTTCGTGCCGCTTGCCACTTATGCCTGCTTCCATCTCGTAACCATCTACCCGCTGTCCTACGTCGACCTCTACACCGATCGGTCGCCGGGGGAGTTCCTGCTGCGGCAGATCGGTGGCGCCGCCATCGGGTTTCTCGGCGTCTTGTTGTCCGGCATTCTCGCCGACACCTTCGGGCGGCGCACCACGCTCGGCACCGTGGCGGTGCTGCTTGCGATCTTCAGCCTGCTGACGCCCTGGATGTTGGGCGCCGGCACCCACGGGCAGACGTTGTTCACGGTTCTCGGCTGGGGCCTGCTCGGCGTGTCGCTCGGCCAGGCCGCTGGTGCGGTGGCGTCCAACTTCACCAACCAGAGCCGCTACACCGGATCGGCTCTGACGTCCGACCTCGCCTGGCTGGTGGGCGCCGGTTTCGCGCCGCTGATCACGCTCGGGTCCTACAACAGCTTCGGCCTGTGGGCCGTGGCCGCCTACCTGTTCTCAGGCTGCATCTGCACCCTGGTGGCACTTGGCATCAACAAGCGGCTGACGCTCCGCGACGCCTGACGGAAACGCTTCAGGCAAAATCATAGGGACCGCCGCGCTCGAGAGCGCGGCGGTAGGCGGGCCTCGCATGGATGCGTTCGAGGAAGCTTGCGATGCGGAATGGCGCGAACCAAGGCCGACGCGCTTCGCGGCGGCCTCAAGCGGAAAGCTCATCATCACGTCGGCGGTCGAGAACTCCGCCCCGGCGAACCAGCCGCTTTCGCGCAGGCTGTGCTCCCAATAATCGAAGTGCAGCGCCAGTTGCGGGCCGAGCAGCCGCTTGTTGACTCCGGCGGCCAACAAGGCCGCGGCAGGGCGAAGGGGCCAAGGCGCACGGCGCGGCAGCGCGTCGAACACCAGTCGCACCAGCAGCGGCGGCATGGCCGAGCCTTCCGTAAGCGTGAGCGGATGGCCGCGGCAGGCTACGCGGCTTGAGCATGAGGCGGTCGGCTGGCGGTCCAAGTCCAGGGGAGCAGCTCGTCGAGGCGACTCATGGGATGGTCGGCGATGCGGCCGATGACGTCGGTCAGCCAAGCCTGAGGGTCGACGCCGTTCAGGCGTGCCGTGCTGATCAGGGTGTAGAAGGTCGCGGCGCGGCGGCCGCCCGCATCGGAACCGGCGAACAGGTAGTTTTTTCGACCCAAGGTCAGAGGCCTGATGGCCCGTTCCGCGGCGTTGTTCGAGGGTTCGAGACTTCCGTCACCAACGAAGCGCGTCAGCGCCGGCCATCGTGACGTCGCATAGCGGATCGCCTTGGCGAAGGGGCTCTTGCCGCTGATCCTAGCCAGCGTCGCTTCCAGGTGAACCTTCAGCGCGTCCAGGATCGGGGTGGACCGCTCGACACGTGCGCGCTGCCGCTCGGCTGGCGGCCTACCACAGATGATGGTCTCGACCGCGAACAGATCGCCGATCAGCGCCAGGGCGCGCTCGGCGGCGGGAGACGCCGTCGTGACATGGACGTCGTAGATCTTGCGTCGTGCATGGCTCCAGCACGCCACCTCGATCAGCGGCGCCGGCGCACCGGTCAGAAGATCGGGTTCGTAGAGCTTGCCGAAGCCCGCGTAGCCGTCGGCATGCAGGTGGCCGCGGCAGCCCTTCAGCAGCGCATGCGCATGCTGGGCCGTCCGGTCCGGCGAGTAAAGGTAGACGGCCGCAGGCGGCGCCATCGAGCCGAAGCCCCGCTCGTCGCGTACCGCAACCCATAAGCGGCCGGTCTTCGTCTTGCCGCGCCCAGGATCGAGCACCGGAACCGTAGTGTCGTCCGCGTGGATGGCCGGGCCGGCGCGCACGTGGCGACCGATGCGTTCGGCCAGGGGCGCGAGCAGCGCCGCGACGTGGCCCATCCAGCCCGCCATCACCGAGCGGTCGATGGTGACGCCTTCGCGACCGTAGATCTCGGACTGGCGGTATAGGGGAAGGTGATCGCAGAACTTCGACACAACCACGTGCGCCAGGAGCCCCGGACCAGGCCGGCCCTTTTCGATCGGCAGGCTCGGCATCGGCGCCTGCACGATCGTTTCGCAGGCGCGGCAGGTCATCTTCGGGCGGAGGTGCAGGATGCGGCGGAAGCGGGCGGGCACATATTCCAGCACCTCGCGCTCGTCAGCGCCGATGCGGCCGAAGGTGGTGCCACCGCAGTTTGGGCAAACGCAAGGCGCCTCGTGCAGGATCGTCTCGATCGGCAGGTGGGCCGGCAAGGGCACGCGCGTGGACGGCTTGCGCTCGGCCGCGACAGGCACCGGCTCTGCCGATCGAGCGATCGTGGCCTGTGTCTCGGCCGCACTCTCCTCGATGTCGCCGATCAGCAGTTCAAGCTGCTCGACCTGAGCGTCGAGCTTCTCCGAGGAGCGGCCGAAGCGCGCCCGTCGCAACACGGCGAGCTGGTGCTTCAGCTTCTCGACCAGCAGGGTCTGGGCCTGGACGGTGGCTTCGAGCACCGCGAGATCGTGCTGCAACGCGCTCGCGAAGTGGCGGAGCGCGGCAGGGTCGTCGGGCGGAGCCTACAAGAGGCTCCGCGCGGCGAAGCCGTGTGGAGTTGTAGGCGGAGGGAGATCGGCGGCAGTGCGCGACATCGCCAGAGACTATCCTCACGGGCCTGAGCCGCAAGGAAAATGGCGCCGATCTCAGGCCCGCGTGGGGGCCGCGACCTCGGCGGGCGCCACCGTGCGGCGCCAATCGATGCCTTCCACCAACAGGGCGAGCTGTGCCGCCGAAAGGCGAAGGCCACCCTCCACGATCGGCGGCCACACGAAGCGTCCCTTCTCCAACCTTTTTGCGAACAGGCACAGGCCGGAGCCGTCCCACGCCAGGATCTTCAGGTAGTCACCGCGGCGGCTCCGGAAGATGAAGACGGCCCCGGAATACGGGTCGGCGCGCAGGACCTGCGTGACGTCAGCCGCCAAGCCGTCAAAGCCGCGGCGCATGTCGACCGGCTTGCAGGCGAGATAAACCTTGAGCCCCGGGGCGATCGTCAGCATCGAAGGCCGACCAGGGCCGACAGGATGCGCCGCAACGCCTCCGGATCGACGTCGCTGTCGAGCGACAACAAGACGCCGTTCGGGAGCGCGATCTCCATCGCACCCTGCCGGCGACCTTGACCAGGCCGTTGTGCCAGCGAGGCCGGGCGCCTGACCTTCTTGGCCGGCACCCGCAAGAGGGTCGGAGCCGGTGCAGCCCGGGCAATAACCTCGACCGGAATGAACATCGGCATCGGGCCAACTGTTGTGCCGTCCCTCGCAGCGCGGGGATCCTGACGCCGATCAGGCAAGCCCTGACGCAAGCGGCTGATCCACTTGAAGAGAAGATTGGCGTTGACGCCATGCTGCAAGGCGACAGCCGCAACCGACGCATTCGGCGCCATCGCTTCAGCGACAATCCGTTGTCGTTCCTCAGCAGGCCAAACGCGCCGCTTCCCGCCGCTCGTTTCCATCAGGTGTCCACCTCAGCATCAGGTGGACACCTATCCCAAGCCAAACCAAAAACCGGTAGGCGGCCGTCCAGCCACGCTTACAGCCTTCCGCATAGTGCAGCCAATACAACCAATCGAGGCGCTCGGGCGCCGTCGCGTCATTCCCCGGGGGTGCCAGGGAGCCGTGGCCGTAGCGCGTGCTGAGATAGGTGAGGATCAGGCCGGTCTCGGCCAGGGTCCTGTCATCATCCACCAGCACCGGACTTTTGCCGAGGGAATGGATGCGCCGCAGCGCCGCCGGCGCCATCATGTCGGCGCCCCGCTCCCAGCGCTGCACCGCGTAGGGAACGCCGAGTTCCTCCAGCATCCACAGCACGCGCTGCGAGCGTGAATTGGCGAGGTGATGCACTGTCAGCACGGCGACACCTTGTTGGCCCGACGAACCAGGCCGTCGCTAGAACGGATAACGGTCGAGCCGGATGATCTGGCACGCGTCGCCGGCCCGGGCCGCGGTGGCATGGGGCGGCCGCACCACGAGGCAGCCGGACCCGGCTAAGACCCGCAACATGGACGAATCCTGCGTGCGACCGGCGGTGACGCGGGGCAGCCCCCCGTCGCTGGCAGGCACCAGCGTGCCGCGCATATAATCCTGACGCACGTCGTTCGGCGGCAGGTCGGCCGCCAGGATGGCGGGCTCGCAGGGGTCGGCGCCGGCCCGTGGATCGCCGCAAAGCGCCCGGATCAGCGGACGCAGGAACAAGACCCCGTTGACGATCGAGGATACGGGGTTGCCGGGCAGCCCCAGCACCCGCATGGCGCCGATGCACCCATGCATCATCGGCTTGCCCGGCCGCATGGCGATCTTCCAAAAGGCGAGCTCCATGCCGGCCGCCACAAGGGCCGGCTGCACGAGGTCGTGGTCGCCCACCGAAGCACCGCCGAGCGTCACCAGCACGTCGGCTCCAGCCTCCTCGGCCCGGCGGATCGCCACCACGATCGCGTCGATGCGATCGGGCACGAGGCCGAGGTCGAGCCAGCGGCCGCCCGCCGCCGCCACATGGGCCATGATGGCGAAGCTGTTCGAGGCGACGATCTGGTCTGGCCCCGGCACTGCGCCGGGCTGCACCAGTTCGTCGCCGGTCGCCAGGATGGCCACGAGCGGCCGGCGCACCACGGGCAGCACCGGATGGTTCATGGCGGCCGCCAGCGCCAGTTCGGCGGGGTTCAGGCGGGTACCGGCCGGCAGCCCCACTTCGCCTTCGCGAAAATCGAGCCCGGCCCGGCGGATGTGACGCCCCGCCGCCGGCGGCTCCACGACCGTGAGGCCCGCATCATCGTAGCGGGCGTTCTCCTGGATCAGGATCGCATCGGCGTCGGGCGGCACCGGGGCGCCGGTGAAAATCCGCACCGCGGTGCCGGCCGGCAGATTGCCGTGATAGCCCGCGCCGGCGGCACTGCGCCCGGCGATCGGCAGTCGGGTGCCGGGCTGCGCCGCATCGGCGGCCCGCAACGCGAAGCCGTCCATGGCCGACACGTCGAAGGGCGGTTGCGTGCGACGGGCCACCACGTCGTGCGCGAGCGTGCGGCCGAACCCTTCCGCCAAGGGCACGTTCTCGGCCGCGAGCGCCTGCGGTGCGGTCGCCAGGATGCGTTCCAGCGCCTCCCTCACCGACACCATCGGGTCAGCGCTCAAGCGGCCGCTCCGGCCTTGAAATCGCCCGAAGCGCCGCCGCACTTGCGCACCAGCCGGATCGCCTCGATCCGCATGGTGCGATCGACGGCCTTGACCATGTCGTAGACCGTCAGCGCCGCGACGCTGACGGCCGTCAAGGCCTCCATCTCGACCCCTGTCGGCCCGGTGGTGCGGACGGTGGCGCGCAGGCGGAGGCCCGGCAACTCACCTTCGGGTTCCAGCGTGACGGTGATGCCCGACAAAGCCAACGGGTGGCACAGCGGGATCAGCTCATGGGTGCGCTTCGCCGCCATGATGCCGGCGATCCGGGCGGTGCCGAGCACGTCGCCTTTCTTGGCATTGCCGTCGACGACGATCTTCAGCGTTTCGGGCTGCATGATCACCAGGCCCTCGGCCACCGCCTCCCGCAGCGTGGCGTCCTTGCCGGACACGTCCACCATGCGGGCTTCGCCGCCGGGGCCGAGATGGGTCAGGCCGCTCATGCGGCCACCTCGACGGCCACGGGCGCCAACAGGCGGCGGGTGGCGGCCGCCACATCGTCCTGGCGCATCAGGCTTTCGCCCACCAGCACCGCGCGGATGCCGGCGCGTGCAAGCCGGGCGCAGTCGTCGGCGGTGGCGATGCCGCTTTCGCCGACCAGCAGGTGGCCTTGCGGCACCCGGGCCGCGAGGCGCTCGGACACCTCGAGCGACACCGCGAAGCTGCGCAGGTCGCGGTTGTTGATGCCGATCATCCGGGTGTCGAGCGCGAGGGCCCGGTCGAGTTCCGCCTCGTCGTGCACCTCGGCCAGAACATCCATGCCCAAGGCCCGCGCGGCATTGGTCAGGGCATGCGCCTCGGCGTCGCCGAGGGCTGCCAGGATCACCAGGATGCAGTCGGCCCCCCAGCTCCGGGCTTCCCACACCTGATAGGGGTCGAACATGAAGTCTTTGCGCAATGCCGGCAGCGCCGCGGCCTCGCGCGCCGCACCGAGAAACGCCGGATCGCCCCCGAACGACGGCGCATCGGTCAACACCGACAAGCAGGCGGCCCCACCGGCCTCGTAGGCGCGGGCCAGCGCCGGGGGGTCGAAGTCGGCGCGGATCAGCCCCTTCGACGGGCTGGCCTTCTTGATCTCGGCGATCAGCGCGGTTTGCCCCTGCGCCAGCTTGGCCTCGAGCGCCAAAGCGAAACCACGCGGCGGGGCCATGTCGGCCACGCGCCGCTCAAGCTCGAGCTGGGGCACGGCGGCCTTGGCGGCGGCGATCTCCCGCCGCTTGTAGGCTTCGATCTCGCGCAAGATGTCGGCCATGTCAGGGCTCCCGGTCGGTGGGGTTGGAAAGAACGACGAGGCGGTCGAGCGTCGCTTGGGCGCGGCCGTCGTCGAGGGCCCGCTCGGCCAGCGCAGCGCCGTCCCGCAAGTCGCCGGCAAACTCGGCGATCACCAGCGCCGCCGCGGCGTTGAGAACCGCGATGTCGCGATAAGGGTTGCGGGCGCCGGCCAGCACCGCCCGCAGGGCTGCCGCATTGGCGGCCGGGTCGCTGCCGCGCAGCGCTGCCGGCTCGGCACGACGCAGCCCCGCCTCTTCGGGGGTGACGGTGAAGCGGCGGAGAACGCCATCTTCCAATGCCACGACATGGCTCGGACCCGTTATGGTGAGCTCGTCGAGGCCATCGGCACCATGCATCACCCAAACGCGCTCGCTGCCGAGGTTGCGCAGCACGGCGGCCAGCGGCTCGAGCCATTGCGGCGCGAAGACGCCAAGCAGCTGGCGCCTGACGCCGGCCGGATTGCAGAGCGGCCCCAGCATGTTGAAGATCGTGCGGGTGCCGAGTTCCGAACGGGCGCCGCCGACGTGGCGCATCGCGGGATGGTGGGCCTGGGCCGTCATGAAGCCGATGCGCGCCTCGGCGAGGCAATGCGACACCGCGGCCGGCGTCAAGCCGATGCCGACCCCGAGCGCGCCCAGCACATCGCTCGACCCCGATTGCGACGAAGCGGCGCGATTGCCGTGCTTGGCGACCGTCACGCCGCAGGCCGCCACGATCAGGGCCGCGAGCGTCGAAACATTGACCGTGCCCTGCCCATCACCGCCGGTGCCGACGATGTCGATGGCATCGGCCGGCGCCACGACCTGGGCCATGCGCTTGCGCATGGACGCGACGGCGCCGGTGATTTCGTCGACGGTCTCGCCGCGCACCCGGAGCCCCATCAGAAAGGCGCCGATCTGCGCTTGGGTGACATCGCCCGAAAGGATGGTGTCGAAAGCGGCTTCCGCCGCGTCTCGCGACAACGCCTCACCGGCCGCGATGCGGCCGAGCACGGGCTTCAGGCCCAAGATGGGCGTCGGTGAGGTCATCGGCTCAGGCCGCAGCCTTGCGGGTGTTCCAGGTTTCCGCGAGGGCGAGGAAGTTCTTGAGGATCAGGTGGCCATGCTCGGACGCGATGCTTTCGGGATGGAACTGCACGCCGTGCACCGGATGGCTGCGGTGCGACAAGCCCATGATGGTGCCGTCGTCGGTTTCTGCCGTCACGCTCAGCACATCCGGCAGGCTGTCGCGCGCCACCACCAGGGAATGGTAGCGGGTCGCCGCGAACGGGCCTTCGATGCCGCGAAACACCGCCTCGCCCCGGTGATGCACGATGGAGCTCTTGCCGTGCATGGGCGTGGCGGCACGCGTCACCTGGCCGCCGTAGCTGTCGCCGATGGCCTGATGGCCGAGGCAGACGCCGAGGATCGGCGTGGTGGCGCCCGCGGCCTTGATGAGGTCGAGGCAGATGCCGGCCTCGCGCGGCGTGCAGGGCCCGGGCGACAGCACGATGGCATCGGGATGAGTCGCCACCACGTCGGCGGCCGTGACGGCATCGTTGCGCAGCACCGTCACGGCCGCCCCGAGTTGCCCCAGGTAATGCACGAGGTTCCAGGTGAAGCTGTCGTAATTGTCGATGAGGGTGACGCTGGTCACGATTGTGGACCTTCTCGTATGGTCTTCGGTTGTGGCGATGCGGGGGATGGAGGTCAAGTCCGGGGCCCCTGGGGATCGGGCCAATCGCCGCGGGCGAGGTGGACCCTGCGCGCGCCTCGCACCGCAGTCGTCATTGCGAGCGGAACGAAGCCTGCGAGAAGCTTGGCGCCAGGCTGGATCGCCGTTGCGACGGCACCCCTGGGTGATCCCGCAGCCGGGTCGCGGCGCGTGCTTGCCGCGCTTCTCGCAAAGGCGCCGCCCTTGGTCTTGCGAAGGGGCCCGGAATGGGGCCTTCTGCCGCCATGATGGACGCCCCGGAACAGGCAGCACCAGACCCGGACGGCGAAACCCCGCACGCTTTTTTGCGTCGGGTGACGCGCCCCTGGCACGACGGCGTCGAAGCCGCCTTCGAGCGGTTCGATCTGCGCGACAGGCAGGGCTTATCAGGCTTCCTGCTGGCCCAGGCGCGGGCGGTGTTCCCCTTGGAACAGGCGCTCGATGCGGCGGGCGCAACGGCGCTTCTGCCCGATTGGCCCGCGCGCCGTCGCGCCGCCGCGCTTCGGGCCGACCTCGCCGCGCTCGGACTGCCGGCGCCGATCGCCCCTTCGGGTCCGTTCTTGCCGTCGCGGGACCATGCGCTCGGGGCACTCTACGTGCTCGAAGGATCGAGGCTCGGCGGGCGGGTCCTGCATCGCCGGGTGATGAACAGTTCCGATGTCACCGTGCGGTCGGCGACGGGCTTCCTGGCCCATCAGGTCGAGCGCGGCTGGCCGACCTTCCTGGCCGTGTTGGATGGTGTTCCTTCGACCCCCGCGGCCAAGCGAGGGCTGCAGGCCGGCGCCGATCTCGCCTTCAATCTGTTCCGGCTTGCGGCCGACGGTGCCGAGGCCCCAGGACTGCCGGAAGCGTCGACACGTTCCGGCCTTTATCGTCATGCCCATGCGTGACGAACGGGATGGATCGGGGCGCCACGCATCCCGGATCACGGCAGGAGCCTTCTTGTTTTGTCATCGCTAGCCGCGTCCCCCGCCGTCGATCTGGACATCTGCGCCAAGGAGCCGATTCGCATCCCGGGCTCGGTGCAGGCGCACGGCTGCCTGATCGCTTGCGACATGACGTCGTGGAAGATCACGCATGTGTCGCGCAATCTCGGGCCGATGTTCGGCATCACCGATGTGGAGGCGCTGCTCGACAAGCCCGCCGATGCGCTTCTGACGCCGCAAGCCCTGCACGACATCCGCAACGTGCTGCAGGCGTCCTCCGTGTCGGGACAGGCCGAGCTGCTGCCGCACGTCGCCTTGTCCGACACGCTGACGGCCGACGTCATGGCCCATGTCAGCGGTTCGGCCGCCATCATCGAATTCCTGCCCGGCACGGGCGCGCAAGTCTCGAGCTCCTCGCCGATGACGCTTGTGCGCAGCATGATCACGCGGGTGAAGCGAGCCCCCACCTTCGAGCGGTCGCTCACCTTGGCGGCCAACCAGGTGCGGGCCGTCACCGGCTTCGACCGGGTGATGATCTACCGGTTCCTTCAGGACGAGTCGGGCGAGGTGGTGGCCGAATCGCTCCGCTCCGGCCTGACCCCGTTCCTCAACCTGCGCTACCCGGCGTCCGACATCCCGGCCCAGGCGCGGCAGCTCTACCTGACGCAATGGCTGCGCCTGATCCCCGACGTCTTCTACGAGCCTTCGCCGCTGCTGGCCGCGCCGAATCTCGAGGCGCCGCTCGACCTCGGCCTCGCGACCCTGCGCAGCGTGTCGCCGATCCATATCGAATATCTGAAGAACATGGGATCGAGCGCCACCCTGACGATCTCGCTCATCGTGGGCGACAAGCTGTGGGGGCTGATCGCCTGCCACCACATCGCGCCGCGGCTCCTGTCCTCCGGCATCGCCTCGGCCTGCGAATTGTTCGGCCAGGTCTTGTCGTTGCACATCGACGCGCAGGAACGCGCCCGGGAATTGTCGCATGTGTCGCGGTCGCGCGACGCGCATGAGCGGCTGATCAACAGCATGCCGCCCGAGACCACGCTGTTCGACGACGTGGCGCGTTACGAGCCCTTGTTGAAGGAGCTGATCCCCTGCGACGGCATCGGGATCTGGTACGAAGGCGTGTTCTCGGGCGTCGGCTCGCTGCCGCCGGCCGAACTGATGCCCGACCTGGTTGCCGCGCTCGACCAACAGCCGGCCCGGCAATCCTTCGCGGTGCAACGGCTCGACACGCTGGCCCCGAGCGCTGCCGCTTATCGCAGCTTGGCCAGCGGCGTGCTGGCGATCCCGTTCGCCCGCACGCCGCGCGACTATCTGTTGTTCTTCCGCAAGGAACTGCCCCAGGTGGTGCAATGGGGCGGCAACCCCAACAAAGCCGTCGAGGTGACGGGGCACGGCACCCGCATCGGGCCTCGCAAAAGCTTCGCTGCCTGGCGCGAGGAGGTGACCGGCCAGTCGGCGCCCTGGCTGCCGGCCGAGATCCACATCGCGGAAGGCCTGCGGGTGTCGCTGCTCGACGTGATCCTGCGGCGTAGCGACATCACCGAACGACAACAGCGCAATGCCCAGGAAGGCCATGCGCTGCTGATCGCGGAGCTCAACCACCGGGTCAAGAACATCCTCGCCTTGATCCGCTCGCTGGTGCGGCAAAGCCAGCATGGCGCCGCCTCGATCGGGGCCTTCACGTCCGACCTCGAGCAACGCATCCGGGCCTTGAGCTTCGCGCACGACCAGATGACCCAGAGCGGCTGGACGGCGGCGCCCTTGAGGCGACTGCTCGAAGCCGAGGCCAAGGCCTGGGCGCGCGGCGCCATCGAGGGCATCAGTTTTGCCGGCCCACCGGTGATGCTCGACCCCCGCGCCTATCAGGCCCTGGCACTCGTGTTCCACGAAATGATGACCAACGCGGCCAAATATGGCTCGCTCAGCCAACCCGGCGGCCACCTCGACGTGGACTGGACCACGTCGGAAGAAGGCGCGCTGACGATCCGCTGGATCGAGAAGAACGGCCCGGTGGTGCGGAAGCCGGAGCGGCGCGGCTTCGGCTCGGTCATCATGGAACAGACCGTGCCGTTCGAGCTCCGGGGCGAGGCCCGGCTCGATTACCTGCCGGATGGTCTGTCGGCCCGCTTCATGATTCCGGCCCTGCACGTCACGCTCGGCAGCGACGAAGACGAGCCGAGCCTCGCGCGGCTCGGCGACTCCCTCACCTTGACGGGCAAGCGCCTGCTGCTCGTGGAGGATTCGATGATGGTGGCGCTCGACGCCCAGGTGGAACTGCAGGGTTCCGGCCTGACCGTCGATGTGGCCGGGACCGTGTCGGATGCCTTGCGGACCATCGCGGTGGGCCGTTTCGATGCCGTGCTGCTCGACATCAACCTGGCGGGCGAGACCAGTTTCGGGGTGGCGGACGTGTGTGTCAGTCAGGACGTGCCGATCGTCTTCGCGACCGGCTATGGCGAAAGCGTCAAGGTGCCGGAACGCTTCCTCGGCATCCCCATCGTGTCGAAGCCCTATGACGGCGACACGCTGCGGGCCGCGCTCGAACTGGCGACGGCCGCCGAATAAGGCTCAGAACCGACGCCACACCGCGGTGGTGACGCCACGATCCTGCAGCGACTGGCGCCCCAGCACCGTGGTGAACAGGCCGAGTTGCACCGACCACCACGGGTCGAGGTCGTAGACGCCCGACGCGACCACATGGGTGTAGCGCTGGCGCGGGAACCAGGCCGTGCCGCGCGAAAGGCCGGTGGTGTTGAAGGCCTGCAGCATCAGGGTCAGGTCCGCCCAGGGCCGCACCCCGAAGGTCGCATCCGCATGGGCCTCGTCGGGTGCGCCCGCGTCGCGGAACCGGTAGGCGCCCTGCAGGTCAAGGAAGGCTGGCCAGGAGCCGAGCGCGAACGCATAGCCGAAGAGCCCGCGCAGGTCGGCGTCATGCGACGTCTGGTTCAACAGCGCCGGGTTGCGGCGATCGGTCGAACCGGGAAGCCGGAACGTACCCTGAACCGCCAGGACAGCCGGCCCGAAGGTGGCGACCCGCACCTGTGCGCCCGCTTCCGAGGTGCCGAGGCCGGCGTAGCGGCCACCCGGGCTGCCGCCGAGCGACACCGCGGTCAGATCGGGCCGGATCACGGCCATCAGCCAATCGGTGACGCCATATTCGACATAGGCCGAAACGTCGCCCCGCTTGAAGGCGTTGGCGGGCGCCATGTGGCCGAGGCCATCGAAGTAGCGGCTGCCGCCCTCGAACGTTGCGTCAAAGATCGCGAGCCCCTGCCCGGCCGGGATGTTGAAGGCGCCACTCCACGCGCATTCGGCGAGCCGCAAGAATATCAACAAGGCGATCAGCGCCCTGGCCCAGCCCCGCGACTTGGCAGCATTCAGCGTCAGCGCCACCGTCATGACATCGCAGTGCCTTCGAAACAGCAAGGGGCATGCGAAATCTAAATCACATCTTGCACATCACGCAACATGCTTGCCATCGACTATCGATAGTGAGGCGTATTCTTTTTAGATACTCCGTGCTGCCGTAGAGTATTCATTGAAGGCCGCGTTTGCCGACCGCATCGGGTCGATCTGCGCCTCCCGGCGCATCATGGCCGGTCCGCGGCTTTTTTTGGACGGCAGGCGCCGCCGTTAACCATTCGCCAGGGCGGCGGCCCCGTGTCGGAACGAATGTGTTAACCTTCCGTTCATGCTTACGGCGGGCAACAGCGCCCATGCCGCTGCAAGGCGAGGATCGGACACGTGGCGCACTGGCTCGCTTCCCTGCTGACCACAGCCGCGGCGGCTTCACGCTTCGGTAGTCTTCGTAAAGACGGGCCCGTAAAAAACGATCGTTTTACTTTCGTGGCCCGCAAACCCATCCTGTCACGATCCGGCCATCAGGAGTGAGGCCGAGATGAGCGGATCCCATTGGCAGGGTTGGACGGCGGCGCTGGTGGCGCTGGTCTTGTCGTGCGGCCTCGCCGCCGCCCAGGCCGGCACGCCCTTCATGCAGACGACGGGGATCACCAGCGTGCCCTACGGCTGGGTGGATTTCTGCAATCGCTATGCCGGGGAATGCGATGGGCCGACCTTGGTGCCTGTCACCATCCCGCCGACCGCCGCGACCTTGCGCGACCTCGACCAGGTGAACCGCAGCGTCAACAGCAGCGTCACGTCGGTGACCGACATGGAGCATTGGGGCGTCGTCGATCGCTGGGATTATCCGCTCGACGGCAAGGGCGATTGCGAAGACTACGTGCTGATGAAGCGCAAGGTGCTGATGGATCGCGGCCTGCCCCGTCAGGCGCTGCTGGTCACCGTGGTCAAGGACCATGCCGGCGAAGGCCATGCGGTGTTGACCGTGAAGACCGGCAAGGGCGACCTCGTGCTCGACAACATGACCGACAAGGTAATGCGCTGGGACGAAACGGGCTATCGCTTCATCAAGCGGCAGTCCGGCGAGGACCAGAACCGTTGGGTGTCGATCGGCACCCCGGAACCCGGGCCGCTGTTTACCGCGAAGTAAGGGTTGGCGGCGCACCCCAGGGGTGCCCGATGGATTGCCGATGCCCTTGCGCCGCCCCTCTTTGATCCATTGCTTCGCCTGGGCGACGTTGACCTGTCTGGGCGTCGCTTCGGCCTGGGCCGAGGATGCCGCACCCGACGCCACGAAGGTGGCGGCAGCCGTGCAGGTCATGGCCGATCTGACCCTGATCGACAGCGCTTGCCACGGCGAGGCCGTCAATTTCGGCATCGCGCTTGGTTTCCTGGCTCGCCAGGGTGTGTCCACCACGTCGGTCCTGCCGGGCGGTTCTGAGCGGGCCGCCTTCGAGCATGACGTGCAGACCCGCCGCGCCAGCTTCGACCACGACGCGCTCTGCGGCGAGATCGCCGACAATTATGCCGAGGCGCTGCCCGGCAGCGTCACGTTGCCGACCGGCACCATCCGGGGCCGATGATCCGTCACGACGCGCCGTAGCGGAACACCTGCGCCGGCATGGCCGCGTGGCCCGAGCCGAATTCCGCCACCGGCGCCGCATGGATGGTCACCAGGCGATGGAGCGGCAGGGCCGCCCGCCCAGGGTCGCCGACCAGCACCAGACATCCCGCCGCAGTGCAGCGATCCAGGAAGGCCGCCACCCTGGTCGCCAGCCCGGCCTCGTAGAACAGGTCGCCCACCAGGATCACGTCCACCATGGGCGGTGCGGCGTCGAGGATGTCGGCGCAAAGCGGCACCACCGAAACCCCGTTCAGCGCGGCATTCAGCGCGATGGCCTCGGTCGCGTAGGGGTCGACCTCGACGGCCTGCACCGCCTCCGCCCCGGCCCGTGCGGCGGCGATGGCCACGAGGCCGGAACCGGCGCCGAGATCGAGCACGCTGCGACCCGCCACGAGCGGGGGGTGATCGAGCAGGTAGCGCGCCAGCACGAGGCCGCCGCTCCACACGTGGGCCCAATAGGGCGCCGCCGCAGCAGGGTCGCGGGCCAGCAGTCGCCCGAGCCCACTGCGCGGCTCGGCGAGATGCAGGCGGAGTTCCGGCACCGAGGGCACATCCGTGATCGGCAGGCGGCGTTGGATCAGCGCCGCGAGGCGGCTCGGCCCAGGCTCGGCCGCCGCGAGATGAAAGACGCGGCGCGACCCCCGCATGGCTCAATAGTCGCTCGGCAGGGCGTCCAGAAACGCATGCGCCTCCGCCTGCAGGGCGGCACGGCGCTCGGGGCCGAACCGCTCCAGGGTGCGGTATTGGTTGCCGAGCCGGTGGTTGCCCTGCAGCGACGGGGCATTGTCGATCAGGAAGGCCCAGTAAAGGTAGTTGAACGGGCAGGCTCCCACCCCGCTCTTCAGCTTCACGTCATAGCGACAGGCATCGCAATAATCCGACATGCGGTCGATGTAATTGCCGCCCGCCACATAGGGCTTCGAGCTCATCAGGCCGCCATCGGCGAACATCACCATACCGTGCACGTTGGGCAGTTCCACCCAATCATAGGCATCGGCATAAACCGCGAGGTACCATTCCTCGATCTCGGCCGGCCGGACGCCCGCCAGCAACGCGAAATTGCCCGTCACCATCAGCCGCTGGATGTGGTGCGCATAGGCCTGCCGGCGGGTGTCGCCGATCGCTTGGCGTAAGCAGTTCATGTCGGTGTCGCCCGTCCAGTAGAAGGCCGGCAGCGGGCGGCTGGCTCCGAGCGCATTGGTTTTCTCGTAACCCGGCATCTTCAGCCAATAAACGCCCCGGATGAACTCGCGCCAGCCGAGGACCTGCCGCAAGAATCCTTCGACGGCGTTGAGCGGCGCCGCATCGGCCGCATAGGCCGCGACGGCGGCCTGGCACACCTCTTCGGCGGTCAGCAGCCCGGCATTGAGGTAGGGCGAGATCACGCCGTGGTAGAGAAACCCCTCGCCGGTCTTCATGGCATCCTGGTAGTCGCCAAAGGACGGCAGGAAGTTGGTGACGAAATCCGCCAGCGCTTGCAGCGCCTCGGCCCGGGTCACGGCCCAGCCAAACGGCTCGAGATCGCCAAAATTGTTGCCGAACCGCCGACGCACCAGCTCGATCACGTCGCGCGTCAGCGCGTCGGGCACGAAGCGGCGCCGCTCGGGCACCGTGTGGCGGGCCGGCAGCGGCTTGCGGTTCTCGGCATCGAAGTTCCAGCGGCCGCCGGCCGGCTTGCCGTCCTCCATCAGCAGGCCGGTCTTCTCCCGCATGGCGCGGTAGAACCATTCGAGCCGCAGGGACGCACGGTCAGCCGCCCAGGCCGCGAACTGGGGCCTCGAACACAGGAAGCGGTCGTCGGTGCGGATCTCCACCGGCACGCCCGCCGCCTCGGCCCAGGTGCCCATCATGGCCTCGACCCGCCACTCACCCGGCTCGGTCGCGACGACCGCATCGGCGGCGTGGCGCCTGACGGCACGCAGGAGCTCGCCCGTCAGCGAACCCGTGTTGCCATCGGCGTGAAGTTCCACGTAGTCGACCGTGATGCCGCGCCCGCGCAGGTCATCGGCGAAGTGGCGCATGGCCGAGAACAGGAAGGCGATCTTCTGCGGGTGATGCGGCACATAGGACGCTTCTTCCGCCACCTCGGCCATCAACACCACATCGTCGGGGCCGATGTCCCGCAACGCCGAAATGGTGTGGGTCAGCTGATCGCCGAGGATGAAACGCAACACACGCATGATCGAGCCCGGTCCGACGCCGCCGGCCGCCATCATAGCGGCTCAGACGGGATCGGGAATGCGGTGCGTTGGCGTCGCGGCGTGCTTGGCAGCGGCCCTGTCAGTGGGCCGAGCCGGTGCGCGGCTTATGGGGTTTGCGCGGTTTGCGGGGCTCGACGCCCGCCTTGGCGTCGCGTCGGGCCGGGCCGGGCGCTTCGGCGACCCGGTCGATCGCCACGGCGCCGGCCCCGTTCGTGCGCCGCACGGCTTCGGCGAAATGAGCGGCTTTGTCGGGATGGATCTCGACCTTGGTTTCGCGGTCGAAGATCCGGATGGCGCCGATGTCCTGCCGGGTGATGTCGCCGCGGCGGCACAGCATGGGCAACAAGCGGCGCGGATCGGCATTGTTGGCGCGACCCGTATCGAGACGGAACCAGACGCCACTACCACCGTCGCCGCCCTCGCGCGGGCCGGACGCGCCGCGCTCGCCCCGCTCCGGCCGATCGGGCCGGGGCGACCGCGTGTCCGAGCGATAGCCTGGGTCGCTGACATCCTCGACGACGGGCAGGTTCGACCGGTACAGCTTGAGCAGCGCCGCCGCGAGGTCGGCAGCCGAACGCTCACGCGTCAGCTCGGCCACGAGCTCGGCATCTTCTTCGGCCGCGGCCTCGGTCAGCAACGGATCGGCGAGCAGGCGCTGTTGATCGAGAACGCGGATCTCCTCGACGGTGGGCGGGCCCGACCAGGTCGTCTGCACGCCGGCCGCCGCCAGCAGGCCCTCCGCCTTGCGCAGCCGCTGCCGCGGCACCAGCAGCACGCTGGTGCCCTTGCGGCCGGCGCGGCCGGTGCGGCCGCTGCGATGCTGCAGGGCTTCGGCGTCGTTCGGCAATTCGGCGTGGATCACCAGCCCGAGGTTCGGCAGGTCGATGCCGCGCGCCGCCACGTCGGTGGCGATGCAGACGCGGGCGCGCTTGTCCCGCAGCGCCTGCAAGGCATGGTTGCGCTCGCTTTGGCTGAGTTCGCCCGACAACGCCACGGCCGAGAAGCCACGCTCCAACAGGCCGGCATGCAGGTGGCGCACGGATTCACGCGTGTTGCAGAACACGATGGCACTCGGTGTATCCATGTAGCGCAGCAGGTTCACCACCGCGTGCTCGATCTCGTGGCCCTGCACCCGCACGGCCCGGTATTCGATGTCGGCGTGGCCTCCGACCGCCCCCGCCACCGCGATCCGCTGGGCATTGCGCTGGTAGCGGCTGGCCAGATGGGCGATGCCCTTCGGCAGAGTGGCGGAGAACAACAGGGTGCGGCGATCGGACGGGGTCGCGTCGAGCAGCACTTCGAGGTCCTCGCGGAACCCCATGTCGAGCATCTCGTCGGCCTCGTCGAGCACCACGGCCTTCAGGTTGTCGAGCTTCAGGCGTCCGCGCTCGAGATGGTCGCGCAGCCGACCCGGCGTGCCGACCACGATATGGGCTCCGGTATCGAGCGCCCGCGCCTCGCGCCGCGGATCCATGCCGCCGACGCAGGACGTCACCACGGCGCCCGTCTTGGCGTAAAGCCATTCGAGCTCGCGCTGCACCTGCAGGGCCAGTTCGCGGGTCGGGGCGACGATCAGGGCGAGCGGCTCGGCCGCGGCCTCGAAACGCTCGCGCGTGCCGAGCAGGCCGTCATGGATCGCAAGCCCGAAGGCGATCGTCTTGCCGGACCCCGTTTGGGCGGATACCAGCAGGTCGCGCCCCGCCAGCGCGGGGTCGAGAACGGCGCTCTGCACGCCGGTCGGCTCGGCGTAGCCGCGCTCGGCAAGGGCGTCCGCGAGCGGCGCGCTGAGGGTCGGAAAAGGCAAGGTGAAACAGTCTCGGATCTTGAGCGCACGGGGTGCGGCGCGGGGCGGCGTCTCGGCACGCCTGTGAATGAGGCTTTACATCTAGCGCCCGCGACGCGGCGACGCCAGCCCAACGACAGCAAGCTTGATCGCAGCTGCACTTCCCATCACGATGGTCGACCCTAGAACAACGCTGCCGGAGCCTCCGGCGCGCATGCGACCGGCACGGGTCCGGCGGTCGTCACCACGCGTCCCATCCAAGAGGAAGCCATGTCCGAACATTCCTACCGCCTCGTCGAAGTCGTCGGCTCGTCGCCGGATGGGGTCGATCAGGCCATCAAGAACGCGGTCGAGGACGCGGCCAAGACCTTGCGCAACATCCATTGGTTCCAGGTCGTCGAGACCCGTGGCCATGTCGAGAACGGCAAGGTGGCGCATTTCCAGGTGACGGTGAAGATCGGCTTCACGCTCGACGACCGTTGATCGGCGGCGCGGACCTGTCCGCGCCCAAAGCACCTTGGGGACCAGCATGACGCAATTTTGGAAACACGCCCGCGGCCTGACGCTGGCCGCGACGCTTGGCCTGAGCGTGGCCGGCTGCGGCTACAACAACATTCCGACCAAGGAAGAATCGGCCAAGGCTGCCTGGGCCGAGGTGCAGAACCAGTATCAGCGCCGCGCCGACCTGATCCCCAACCTGGTCAACACCGTGCAGGGCTATGCCAAGCAGGAAAAGGACGTGCTGGTGGCCGTGACCGAGGCCCGGGCCAAGGCCACGTCGGTGAAGATCGACGCCTCGAACCTCGACGACCCCGAAAAGCTGAAGCAGTTCACGGATGCCCAGAACCAGTTGTCCGGCGCCCTCGGGCGCTTGTTGTCGGTCAGCGAGAACTACCCCGACCTCAAGTCGAACCAGAACTTCCTCGCCTTGCAGTCGCAGCTCGAGGGCACCGAGAACCGCATCGCGGTGGCCCGGCGCGACTACATCGGCCAGGTGCAGGACTACAATCTGGCGCTGCGCACCTTCCCGAACGTGATCTGGCAAACGATCGTGTTCCACAACAAGCCGATGGCGACCTTCACGGCCACCACGGAAGGCGCCGACAAGGCACCGGAGGTGAAGTTCTGACCGGACGGATCGACCGATGACGTCCCGCCCCGCCCTTCAGGCCTCGACACGCCGCCTGCCCGGCTGGGCAGCCGCCACCCTTGGCTTGTTGTTTCTGCTGCTGGGCGCCGGCGCGGTGGCGGCCGATCCTGCCTATCCGGCCTTGACGGGCCGGGTGGTGGACGGGGCGGACGTGATCGACCCCGCGGCCCGGCAGCGGCTCGACGACAAGCTGAAAGGCCTCGAGGACAAGTCGGGCATCCAACTCGTCGTCGCCACCCTGCCAAGCCTCGACGGCGTCGAGATCGAACCTTACGCCAATGGCTTGTTCCGCGCCTGGAAGCTCGGCGAGGCCAAGAACAACAACGGCGTGCTGCTGCTCGTCGCACCGAAGGAACGTCGGGTGCGGATCGAGGTCGGCTACGGGCTCGAGGGCACGCTGACCGATGCCTTGTCGAAGGTCATCATCACCAGTGCCATGGTGCCGCGTTTCAAGACCGGCGATTTTTCCGGCGGCATCGAACGGGGCACCGATGACGTCATCACGGTGCTGAGCACCGATTCAAGCGATTGGCAGAAGCGGCCCACCCTGCGGGAAGACCAGACCACGACCGAGAGCCCGCTGGCCCAGGTGCTGCCGCTGGTGTTCTTCGGGCTGGTGATCTTCCTGATCTGGCGCGCGTCGCGCAACCGCGGCGGACGTGGCGGCGGGGGACCCTGGATCATCCCGCCGATGGGCGGCGGCTGGGGCCAAGGGGGTGGATT